>CALKXZ010000321.1 GCA_938003775.1 uncultured Granulosicoccus sp.
ATGAGCCGTCGTATTCTGGTTACCAGCGCCCTCCCCTATGCCAACGGTGCCCTGCACATTGGCCACATGCTGGGCTATATCCAGACAGATATCTGGGTGCGTTACCAGCGGTTGATGGGTAACCAATGCCAGTGGGTGTGGGCCGATGATGCCCACGGCACGCCCATCATGTTACGAGCCCAGGCCGAAGGTATCGAGCCTGAAGCGCTGATCACGCGCATGAAAGCTGAGCATGAACGCGATATTGCGGGTTTTCTGCTGTCACCAGACAACTACCACACCACGCATTCACCGGAAAACCGGGAGTTGGCAGAACTGATTTACACGCGGTTGGATGCCGCCGGGCACATTGTGCGCCGGACCATCAAACAACTGTATGACAGTGAGCGCGAAATGTTTTTACCCGATCGTTTCGTGAAGGGTATCTGCCCAAATTGTGGCGCTGCAGACCAATACGGCGACAACTGCGAAAGCTGCAGCGCTACCTACGATGCAACGGAGCTTAAAGAACCGGTTTCACAGGTGTCCGGCACGACACCGCAACTACGCGATTCAGAACAACTATTTTTTGCACTGAGCACATTCAACGACATGCTCAAAACCTGGACAGCCAGCGGATCCTTGCAGCCCGAAGTGGCTAACAAGCTCAAAGAGTGGCTGGAAGCGGGACTGCAAGACTGGGACATCTCCAGAAACGCCCCCTACTGGGGATTCGAAATACCCAATGCACCGGGTAAGTATTTCTATGTATGGCTGGACGCGCCGATTGCCTATATTGCCAGTCACAAGCATCTGGCGGCACGCACCGGGGAAAATTGGGAAGAGAGCTGGCGCGAAGGCTCTGAGGTTGAGATCTACCACTTCATTGGTAAGGACATCACCAACTTTCACTGTCTGTTTTGGCCAGCAATGCTTGAAGGTGCCGGGTTTCGCAAACCCACAGGTGTGTTCTGTCACGGATTTATCACCATCGATAATCTGAAAATGTCCAAGTCACGTGGCACATCGATCACGATAGAAACCTGGCTGAAGTACCTGACACCGGAATATCTGCGCTACTACTATGCGTCCAAACTTACCAACAGTGTGGTCGATCTCAATATGAATTTTGATGATCTGGTGACACGGGTGAACGCAGATCTTGTGGGTAAAGTGGTCAATATTGCTAGTCGCTGTGCTGGTTTTATCACCAAACGATTTGATGGAAAGCTGGCAACTCACTACCCAGAAGGTATGGCCGAGGATTACACCTTATTCACCAGCGCCCAGCACATCATCATGCAGTACTACGAGCAGCGCGAGTACGGCAAGGCAATGCGCGAGGTTATGCTGCTTGCAGAACATGCCAACACCTACATCAATGACGCTGAACCATGGGTAAAAATCAAAGACCCTGCGCAAGTTGCTGCAGTCCAAGAAATTTGTACTGTCGGCCTTAACTACTTTCGGGTGATTGTCACCTATCTCAGCCCCGTTTTGCCAGAGCTTGCAAAGCAAACAGAAGCTTTCCTTAATACAAATTTGACACTTAAATCACTGGAGCAACCACTGGTTGATCATGTCATCAATCAGTACAAACCAATGATGACTCGCGTAGAAACTGCTCAGATAGAAAAAATCATGAATGAAACCAAGGGGAGCGAGGTAGCCGCAACCGAAAGTACCCAACGACCTGCTCACGACACGTCGGTACAAGGAGCGCAGGAGCCACTTAAACCTGAAATCGATATCGACACCTTTAACAAAGTGGATTTACGCGTAGCTACTATCACTGACGCGCAACCGGTTGAGGGCGCAGACAAGCTGATACAACTCACACTTGATATTGGTTTGGAATCACGCACTGTTTTTGCGGGCATTAAGGCTGCATACAATCCTGACGAGTTGATAGGCCGAACCACTGTCATGGTGGCCAACCTTAAGCCGCGCAAGATGCGCTTTGGCTTGTCCAGTGGCATGGTACTGGCGGCAGGCCCAGGAGCGGGCGACATTTTCATACTAACCCCTGATGATGGCGCGGAACCTGGCATGCGAGTTAAATAACGATGGACGGGGGGTGCATTACCAGGGTGTACTGGTTGCATCCACACAATTGCACCTGGACCGAGGGTTTAACCATCGCTACCAGGCTCGCTAGTACAGCGCCAATAGGGTTGGTGTAATGTGCGTGACATAGCTCTAATATTGCTAGGTACGGTGCTGGTCAACAACTTCGTGCTCGTACAATTTCTTGGGTTGTGTCCGTTCATGGGTGTTTCTCGACGGGTTGATTCAGCATTGGGTATGGGCATGGCCACCACCTTCGTTCTGACCTTATCAGCCACCTTAAGCTTTCTGGTTAACCAGTGGCTGCTTGTACCCTTTAATCTGGACTATCTGCGCACCATCAGCTTTATTCTGGTTATCGCCATTGTCGTGCAATTCACCGAAATCGTAATCCGGCGGCAAAGTCCATTGCTGCACCGTATCTTGGGGCTATACCTACCCTTGATCACGACAAACTGCGCAGTGTTGGGTGTCGCGCTACTTAGCGTCAATCAACAACATACACTCGTAGAAGCCATGTTGTATGGGTTCGGCGCTGCTATAGGCTTTACGCTGGTGTTGGTGCTATTTTCAGTACTGCGTGAACGAATAGAATTAGCCGACGTGCCTGCACCGTTCAAAGGCAGCGCAGTTGCGCTGATTTGCGCTGGCATCATGTCATTGGCATTTATGGGTTTTAGTGGACTAGCCTGATGTGGTTCAGTTTGTTATCACTGGTATTGGGTACCGCATTGGCTGGATCATTGCTGGCATGGCTAGCCAGCAATAGCGGACCGGTTGTAAGCCTGCGAAAAATCGCAAAATCAGCTCCAGGAAACTCCGATGATGCACCACCACCGGTACAACGCTTGATTGAAGTGGTTAATCAAACCTTGCCACAAACCCAATGCGCGCAGTGTGGCCACCCAGGTTGTCGACCCTATGCAGAAGCTATCATTAACCAAAATGCACCCATAAACCAATGCCCACCTGGGGGTCAGTCACTGATCGATGAACTCGCTGAATTACTAGGCCGGGAATCAGTACCGCTGGATACATCACGTGGGGACAACAAACCAGCGCAAGTGGCGTACATCGATGAATCGCTGTGCATAGGCTGCACGTTATGTATTGATGCCTGCCCGGTGGATGCCATTGTAGGTGCATCTCGACAGATGCACACGATCATCACAGATCAGTGCACCGGTTGTGAACTGTGCCTGCCACCCTGCCCGGTTGATTGTATCTCGCTGGAACCTGCGTCTCGTACTTTGGACCAATGGCGTTGGCCCAAGCCAGTCATATCCAAACGTTCATGAATTGGCTAAGAGAACTTCTGACCGGTGATGGCCGTACACTCAAAATTCGCGGCGGCTTGACATTGCCGCGCAACAAACCCGGCCTGCCCGTTGATAACAACATTGTCTCGCTTAACGTGCCTGAGCACATCGTGATTCCATTGCTGGATTACCATCACAAGCCAGTCACACCTTGTGTAAGAACGGGGCAATCCGTATCAACAGGGGATAAGTTGGCGCCAGGTATTATTGCTAGTACCGGTGGCACTGTGTTAACCATTGAAGATAGACCTGTCATTCATCCTTCATCACTCTTGGCTCCTTGCGTTGTGATTGCTACGCGCTCCGAGCAAATCAATCAACAGCCAGTGCACTGCGCATTGGATGTACCCTCAATAGCTCGCATTGCCCTATGCGGAGTTAGAGGCTTAGGGGGTGCTGGTTTCGCAACAGCGACCAAACTTGAACGCAGCGCACCATTGGGTCAGCCTATCGATACGTTGATAATCAATGCAGTTGAGTGCGAACCCGGTATCAGCTGTGATGAGTCACTGCTGATTTGTGAAGCCACTAGTGTAGTAAGGGCTATGATTGTAATGATGGAACTCACCGCTTGCAAACGTTGTGTTCTGGCCATAGAGAACGACAAACTCTTAGCATTGGCAGCGTTAAAGCAAGCCATGCAGCAACTGTCGACACTGTCAAAAAATATTGACGTTCAACTACTCGCACCCATCTATCCCTCGGGAGCCGAAAGGCCGCTCATTGAGCGAGTAACCCACATTCGCCTACAGGAGGGGCGCCGACCGGTAGATCAAGGTGTTGTCTGCATCAATGTTGCAACAGCACTAGCAGCTAGCCAGGCACAGGAAGGCTACCCATTGGTGTCCAGAATCATCACGGTTGCGGGAGAGCAAGCCGTCAATGCGGTCAATGTGCGTGTTTTGTTTGGCACCCCGGTGCGCAATGTACTAGAGCAAACCGGTAATTTGCAGAACATTAAGCTTAGTCGTGTACGAGTTGGCGGACCTTTGAGCGGATTCGACCTAAACAACCTAGACACCCCTGTGACCGCGACAACCAATTGCATCAGTATCGAGGCACCGCTTGTCACCAACAGCCCTGATCCATGCATCCGCTGTGATGCTTGTAGCGAAGTATGCCCGGTGGACCTGCTACCTCAGCAACTGTACTGGTACGCCCAACAAGACGATCTTGACAAGTCAACCCACTATGGACTCAACCAGTGCATTGAATGTGGGTGCTGTGATGTAGTCTGCCCCTCTCGTATTCCATTAACACAGACATTTCGTTACGCACGAAGTGCTTTGCAAGAACAAACACAAGCAAAACAAAGAGCAACAGATGCAGAGCAGCGCTACCAGCTTAGAGAACAGAGACTCAGTGCGAAAGCAGCGGCCAGTGAAGCACAACGAAAAATGGCTAAAACAACGCTAACCCAGGGTAACGATCCCATTGCGGCGGCATTAGCCAGAGCCAAACAACGTCGCAACAATCCCGACTCGGACAACCCCGCGTGAACCAGCTAGCTCTGGATACCCATGGCTTAACTCAATCGCCGCGAACAATCGGCGCGATAATGGGACTGGTTATGCTAGCACTAGTACCAGGCACTATTGCCTATGCGTGGGCGATTGATTCACGTGTATTGGTCAACATAATACTGGCAGTTGTAGTGGCGGTGTGCATTGAAGCCATACTGCTAGCCTTACGCGGCCGTAGTGCCAAACCTGCCTGGACAGATGGCAGTATTGCATTGGCTGCCTGGCTGCTTGCTTTGTGTGTTCCACCATCACTGCCACTGTGGCAACTTTTGATTGGCGTGTTCATCATGAGCGCAATAGGCAAACATCTGTTCGGCGGATTGGGACATAATCCATTTAACCCTGCGATGGTGGCCTATGCGGTACTTATTGTGTCCTTCCCTGTCACCATGACAGATTGGAACTACGCAACCAGCACACAAGCAAGTCAATCTACGAACACCCTCAGCAACTCGACATCACCAGACACAAGCCATGCTCATACTGGGTACGTCTCTAACCGCATGCAATGGGATGGGCTGACCGGGGCGACCCCACTGGACCGTCTACGCTACCTTCAATCCACATACAGATCATCATCGCAAGCTATACCCAGCCAAACACCAGCTGAGCAGTCTGTATTATCAAGTACCCAGGCTGCACGCTTGATCATGCAAAGCCCTTGGTTATGGGTGAACCTTGGCTGGTTTATCGGTGGAATGTATCTGCTGTTTCTAAAAGTAATTAGCTGGCATATACCGGTTGCGGTACTCAGCACTATCGCCATATTGTATTTGTTAACGGGGCTGTTTAGCACCGTCCCAACATTACCGGTATTACCTGCGTTATTGTCCGGAGCCCTTATGATAGGCGCATTTTTCATCGCTACAGATCCTGTCAGTGCGGCGGCTGGCAAATCGGGTAAATTGATATACGGCAGTGGTATCGGTATACTGACATTCGTTATTCGTGAATACAGTGTGTACCCAGAAGGATTCGCATTTGCAGTTCTACTGATGAATATCTGCGTACCGTTAATAGATCATTTAACAGTTAGCGTGCATCGACAACGCCGACTACCTCAAGAAACGACCGCTACTTTATCGCCTGAGGTTATACGCCGTTCAGAACCGGAATCAAAAACTGATTCTCAGGTGAGTCGGCGATCATGAATAACACTGCAACGAACGGCATGAAGCTGGGGGTTTTTACACTTATCGCTCTGCTGCTACTGATAACAACCAACGCCTTGACCCGAGAGCACGTTTCAAGAATACAACAGGCTTTACTGTTAAAGAGTTTGTCAGTGCTCTTACCGGCCGGACCCTACGATGCTAGCCCGCTGACATCAAAACGATTGATAACGGCGACAGCATTAGGTCCGACCAACGGTATACCGCTGTATACCGTGTACCGCAACAAGCGCCCACTTGGTGCTGTATTGAGCATTACAGCCCCTGATGGTTACAACGGCGATATCAATCTGCTATTGGGTGTTGACTATCAGGGATCGATAATAGGTGTACGTGTCACTGCACATACCGAGACACCGGGACTGGGTGACGATCTAGAACTAAAGCGCTCTAACTGGATTACCTTGTTCAATGGGCAATCACTCAATACAACGACAAGCAACGACTGGCAGGTCAAAAAACAAGGTGGACAATTTGATGGTTTTACCGGTGCAACCGTGACACCAAATGCCGTGATCACTGCCGTCTACCGGGCATTGCAATGGTATGAAGAAAACCGCAGCGTGGTGTTTCCGTGAGAAATCTTGACACAGCCCAACCGCCAACTTACGGGCTTTGGAAGCAAGGGCTGTGGGCAGAGAACCCAGCACTGGTCAAGCTATTGGGGCTATGCCCACTGCTTGCTGTGAGCAACAATGCGGCCAATGGACTAGGACTAGGGCTAGCCACTTTGTTAACTTTGGTCATAGCCAATACAACGGTATCAGCCTGTAGAACACTGCTGAGCAACGCGATTCGGATCCCAGCTTACATGCTGATCATTGCCAGTACGGTCACATTAATTGACATGCTAATGAAAGGCTGGCTTCCAGAGCTACATGCATCGCTGGGCATATTCCTACCACTGATTGTAACCAACTGCCTGATCATTGGTAGATCAGAAGCATTTGCATCAAGACACGGTGTTCTGGATTCGCTACATGATGCGCTGGCGATGGGAATCGGTTTTTTGTGGGTCGTCTTAGTGTTGGGTGGCGTACGCGAACTGGTTGGACAAGGAACGTTATTTGACGAAGCCCCCCTGTTGTTGGGCGATATGGCTGCGAACTGGCCAGTGCAACTGTTTGATTCGGATCACGGGTTGCTCATAGCGCTGCTACCACCCGGCGCATTTTTCACTCTGGGATTGCTGCTTGCTTGTAAAAACTGGATTGATATACAACTTAACCGTTCCAGCCTAAATTCCTACCCACCACTCATAGAATCAGAACCACCGGTTAAGTGAAAGCGTATCAGCATATACTGATTGACTACTCACTCTTTAGAAAACCATCAGGATAAAATAAACTGTCATGTTGTTTACCCAGGATCGTCTCCGCACACGTCAGCTGTTTCGTAGCGCCTGGCGAAAACACCTGGATGACGAGATACTGGAACCACTGGAGAAACAGATTGTCAGTTTGTTAACTGACCATCCCGAGTACCATTCGCTTTTGAACGGTGATGAGGATGTGATTGACCGTGATTTCACAGCCAATGACGGGCATGAAAATCCTTTCCTGCATCTGAGCTTGCACTTGGCGTTGCGTGAACAAGTGGGAACCGATCGCCCGGCTGGCATTGCATCGATCACACGCTCGTTGCTTCTCAAACACGGCGATGGACATACCGTGGAACACTTAATGATAGAGCAACTAGGGTTATATTTATGGGAAGCACAGCGACAAGCACGGGCTCCAGATGAAGCGGCGTACCTGAACAGTCTGCGCGAACTACTTTAGTGATCCATCTAGCCTAGACTGGTTCTAGCTTTTTAAGCTTAAACGGGACCGATCAACAACATCCCGCACTGTAACGGGCAATTCCGACTAAAAGTTCGGACAGAATCGGATGAAAATCATGCGCTCGACATTCCATGTCCAGTCAAGGTTCGATGACTTCAAAGTGCGTTGCCTTTGTTGTGGCTCACCCCACTAGAGGATCTGTGCAACGGGAACTAACACGACACGCGTCAGACAGCGCACAACGCGATACGGATCACGCAGTGATTGTAATGTGAGCCTCATATTCCAGATTATCAATTGCCACCGAACCAGCTTGGAATTCAGTAACGCAACTATTCGTCGATGACCCATTCAGGCTGAACAGGAAAAGGATGTTTCAATGTTCCGGACTCAGCTCTTCCGGATCACCGATAAATGGCTAATCATCATGCAACGTACTAATTTTGCTCGGCTATTGAGTTGTCACTATTTACCGTTGACTCTATATGCGGCAATCGCCTCAGCAACAACAGCTAGCGCAGCTCAAACCATTGACATCAGCGTTGAGCGGTACCGCGACCTTGCATTAGATGAAGTCCACCAAACCACAGAAAAACCCATAGAACCAGTACCTCAATATTACGCGCGCACAACAGCTGGACGTGAAGCGGCACGGTTCGCCGAAAGCACAGAACCCGCTTTCGGCGCAGCACATGCATTGAGTATGGTGCTTGAACTCGATACTCAAGCATCGATGGAACAACAAGCTATGTTGGCTCAATATGGCCCATGGTTAACTCACAACGCGCTGTCATTGAATTCTCAGCAGCTTATCCGCTTTATTCAGGACGCCGCGATCCATGGCCTGAATCCAAATGCCTATGAACTTCAGGAAATACTGCGTACGCTCGATACGTTAACGCACCTGGACAAGCCTTCGACACAAGCAGGGCAACTATCGCGAACAGTTCACCTGCCCGGCTTAGCGAGTTTACGCACCCAATTCTCGAGCTTGATGGAAACCGCATTCATCTCATTGGCGTCACACCTCGGACAAGGCACGGTAGAAGCCCGCGCAACACAACACAAACTCTATCGCGACCCACCGACAGTTGACACAGCAGCGCTATTGGAGCGCTTGCGAGACGGGCAGTTGAGCGTGCAACAAGCATTAAATTCGGTGGCACCCACGCACCCTGAATACTATCGTCTAACTCAACGGCTTAGGGATTTACTGACCGAGCGAGCAACAGGTGTAGAGCGTACGGTGATAAACAAATTCGGCACATTGCAGCGTGGCGAGTACCACGATGATGTGCTGAATGTTAAGCAGCGACTAGTTGAGACAGGTGACATGCCTCTGAGTACCGTACTGACACCCTTTTTCGATGCCGACCTGCTGATTGCGCTACAAAAAATTCAGAAAGAGCATGGGCTGGAGCAATCAGGCCAGTTGGATATACCCACTCGTAAAGCGCTAAACGAAAGTATTCATGATGAGATAACCGCTATTGCGCTTAGTCTAGAACGTTGGCGTTGGATGCCAAGGGAGCTTGGTCAGAAGCATATCTTTGTCAATGTCCCCGACTACCAAGTCATGGTGCGTGACGGCACAGAGACGCTACTCTCTATGGTGGCAGTTGTTGGTACTCAGAAAAATCAAACACCGTCTTTTTCACAAAACATGAGCTACATGGAATTCAATCCAACATGGACGGTTCCAGCTAAAATCACCAACAATGAACTGATACCCACAGAACGTCGCAAGCCCGGTTATCTGGCTTCAAAGAACTTTGATTTTCTCAAGCGAGAAGGTAACCAACTGGTACAAGTGCCGCGTAGTCAAGTGACAAGCGAGGACTTTAATAAATCTTCGTTCCCGTACTTACTCCGTCAGCGCGGCGGGCCAACCAATGCACTAGGGCGCATGAAGTTCATGATGCCCAACCCCTATGCCATTTACTTGCACGACACGCAAGCAAAGCGACTCTTCTCGCGAACCGATCGCGCATTCAGCCACGGTTGTGTACGCCTTAGCGAGCCTGACAGACTGGCGCAATTGCTGATGAGCGAAGACGGCTACGGCGGACACTTTATTTCGAAAACGCTGGCACGTCGCGATACTCACCGTGTTCGATTACGTACAACCATACCCACTCATCTGACCTACATGACTACTTGGATTGACAATGACGGCGTGATGCAACAACGACCCGATATCTACAATCATGATGCTGCCTTGATCAGGGCGCTGAGGCAAAACAACACATTACTAGCAACCCTGTCAAACACTGCCTCCGATAAGGCAGGTGTTTATCGACTGGCAAGTGACTACTGAATCAACAATCGTCTAATAACGGGTATACAACCGCACACTAAACAATTATTTCGACAAGCTTTTGACACGCTCCCACAGCGTATCAAGTTGTTCGATTGTTTGTGCATCAAGCTCCAGATTCTGCTGCCGTGCCTGGTATTCAACGTCTCTGAAGCGCTGATTAAACTTAGTACAAGCCCGCATTAACGCCTGCTCTGAATCTACCCCGTGGTGACGAGCCAAATTGACCACCGTAAACAGTAGATCACCCATCTCATCCTCTAGCGCATCGATATCTTCAGCTGCAACAGCTGTCTTTACTTCCTGTATTTCTTCATCCAGTTTATGCCACACTGGCGCAACATCTGGCCAGTCAAAGCCAACCCTTGCGGCTCGCTTCTGAAGCTTATCTGCTCGTTTTAAGGCAGGAAGATTTGCAGCGACCCCATCAAGTGCAGAGGCGGGTAATTGCCGCTCCTCATCAGCTGTCTCATTTGAATTGTTGGCAATTTGCGAATTGAGTGCAAGTTTTGCTTGGCGTTCTTGCGATTTTATAGCCTCCCAACCGGCTTTGAGTTCTTCCTCAGACGCATACACAGTATCGCCAAATACATGTGGGTGTCGCCGGATCATCTTGTCAACGATCGACTGTACAACATCGTGGAAATCAAAAATTCCGTCTTCTGCGGCCATTTGCGCATGGAACACGACTTGATATAACAGATCTCCTAACTCGTCTTTTAAATCTGCAAAATCACAACGCTCAATGGCATCAGCTACTTCATATGCCTCTTCGACCGTAAAGGGTGCGATGGTATTGAAAGACTGTTTCACATCCCAGGCACAGCCGGTTTGCGGATCACGCAGACGCCGCATTATGTCTAGCAGTTGCTCTAGCGTGGTGTTGTGCGTATTCATTGATATCCAAGCGACAACGACTATCGCCAGCGCTATAGCTGGGGTTGCATCAAACCTGACCTATTGCCAGACCTGCCACCGTTCAAAAGGAGATGCTAAGCCCGAAATGTGCGTTTCGATCCACTCGTACGTTGTCGACATCGTTGGTATCGAAATGCATACGACGATAACCAATGTAGGCGCGTGCTCGTGGCATAATTTCCACCTGCAATCGCGCCGACACTTCGCCAAATTGCTCTGCATCAGAAAAACTGGCTATGCTGGGCGCAAAGAAGCCTTCAAAGGTCAGTTCTATTGGATTATAAGTAGACGGTTGCAGCAACAAACCTGCCTGGAATCCCAGTGCCAATGCGCCGACTGATTCTGACTCCTGAGAATCCGACCCATCCTCGCCTATTTCGATCTCGCCTCCGATAAGCTTCATACCGGCACTTATCTGATACTGCGAGGTAACCGACTGGCGAATACCGCGAGCCAGCAATGTTGCGTGCAACAGATTGTCTCCATCTTCGCTGATGAAGCCACCCAATGCCGTTTCAACGCCACCACTGAGGTTGCGGCTACCGTCTGAAGAGAACGGATCGCGGTCGAATGTCACTGCCAGGTTAGCTGTCTCGTTGCTCAAAGCCAGATCCAGTCCATTGGCCCAGACCTGCACCGATCCGAACATCAGAATGATGCCTACTAACAGCTTATTCATGCCACACCCCACGACTACTTTCTCATTATCCTTTGGAGTCTAGTCGCGATTTTCAGGCTCGCAAGGCATACTGCAGTACATCGTCAAAGTTTCGGCATCCACTTAACCAGCTCTTGCACACGATTTTCCAGCCGCGACACCGAAACCTTCTCTGCGGTGCCAAGATCTTGAGCAAACAATGACACACGCAGCTCCTCGAAAGCCCAACGAAGCTCGTTCAATGCTGCTCTATAGTCCGGGTCATCCTCGCGTTCACGC
This sequence comes from uncultured Granulosicoccus sp., assembly GCA_938003775.1. Classification (GTDB taxonomy): domain Bacteria; phylum Pseudomonadota; class Gammaproteobacteria; order Granulosicoccales; family Granulosicoccaceae; genus Granulosicoccus. The sequence continues at coordinate 12,017 of CALKXZ010000321.1, forward strand.
GGCAAAGCTTTGAACGCCTCCCAAACCGGTAGCAGCTCAGATCGCCGGCGCCGATCTTTATCGGGTGCTCGGTCAATCGAGTCCAAACGCTTGTCCATGGCAAGAAAATATACCGGCAGGCGGCGCAATCGATTTAATCCGGTGGCGCTCACAAAACCAGGGTAGATAAGTTGTGCAATCTGGTCTTTTATGTCCCTGGCAGGTTCTATCCAGCTCAATGAAACCGAACCTTCCAAGCGTTTCGCTACTTGCCTGTGTTTTTCGAAAACTTGACCCAGTGTGTCACATATATCACCTGCAAACGGTACTAGCTCTGCCTTGTGTGCGTGCAACTTGTCCATGAACGCATCGCGCGCTCTCGGTAAATCATCTGGGTTAATCAATGCCTGATCAAAGGATGCATTAATAACATCATCAATAAGCATTTGTTTCGTACCAAACGGCGTAAATCGCAAGCTCAGCACATTAATATTAGGCAGCTTACGATTCAGGTACCGCACCTCGTCCTTTAGCACCACCTTATACAGCGCACGAACACCTAATGGCATAGCACTCATGGCAGAGGACATCGTTGCAAACAACTTAACGCCAACGCCTTTTTCATTGGCCTGCAAAGCTGGAAACCCTTGCAAAGTCATGCCACTTTTCTCGATATTGATACTGATGGGCAGGTCGCCGAAATTCCAGTCTGTCACTTGCTCTTTTTCAATGCTGTTATCACTGAATTTGAGCAGGGTTTCCTCAACCTCGCCAACATAAGCTTCCTGTAGAGTTTTTAAATGTCGCCCAGATCGCAAAAGCTGGCCCTGATCACCGACAACCTCAAAGTTCATCGTTAAGTAGGTTGGCAGATTACTGGTGTCCCAATCCTCTTTGGTGATCTTTACGCCCGTCATTCGGTGTAACTCTCTAGAGAGGTTTCCCAGCAGAGATCCTTCACCCGGCGTCATGGCGCCGTGAGCGGCCGCAGCGAAATCCGGCGCAGGTACAAAATTTTTACGTAGTGCCTTAGGCAACGCCTTGATCATCAGCGCAATTTTCTCTTCCAACATACCCGGCACTAACCACTCACAACGCGCTGCCGATACGCGATTGAGCACCTCTACCGGACAAACAAGCGTTACGCCATCATCGTCTTCACCGGGTGCAAAGTGATAACGCAGTGGTAACACCATTGCATTCATTTCAATCTGATCAGGGTAATCGTGCGCATTAACAGCAGCGGCATCGTCAAGTAGTAGTTGTTCTCGTTCATAAAATAAAGCGCGTGGATTATCCGACTCAAAACCCTTGCGCCACTTTTCAAAGTCGCTGGTGGTACATAGATTCTCAGGAATTATTGAATCGTAGAAACGTACTAGTTCTTCAGGGTCAACAACGATGTCGCGTCGTCTGGATTTCTCCTCTAGCGCAGTGACCTCATCCAGTAGATTTTGATTATGACGATGAAACTGGCCCTGGGTTAGTAGCTCACCATTGACTAGAGCCTCACGTATAAATATCTGTCGAGACTCGCTGGGATTTATGCGCGTATAGTTAACACGTTTTTTCGGGTTAATGATCAGACCATACAAGGTTGACTGAGCCCATGCGCCCACCGTGCCTTTCTTACGTTGCCAATGTGCATCCCGATAGCTAAATTGCAACAAATGTTCAGCCAAGGTTTCTATCCACTGTGGTTGTACGGCGGCAACCTGTCGTGCATAGAGCTTGCTAGTCTCCGCTATTTCAGCCGCCATCATCCATTTGGGGCCTTTTTTAAACAACCCTGAACCTGGAAAAATACTTAGGTGACGGTTACGCGTACCCAGATATCCTTGCTTTTCAGTCTTTATTGCAACATTTGCCAGCAACCCTGTTAATAACGCTCTGTGCACATTGTCAGGTGCAGCTTCACCACTACCTTGCTTCAATTTTAAATCTTTACACAAGCGCTCTAATTGACGGCGAACATCTATCCATTCGATTATTCGTAGTGCTGACAGAAATCGTTGTCGGCACATTTTTCTAAACTGCGAATTGGACAAATGTTCTTTTTGTACAGTGACAAAATTCCAGAGGTTTAACCACGCCATGAAATCTGACGTTTCATGGTTAAACTCTGCATGCTGTTCATCGGCTGCCTGGCGTTTTTCAAAGGGTCTTTCCCGCGGGTCTTGTACTGACAACGCACTGACAATAGTCAGCGCCTCGTTAACACAGCCTTCATCAGCCGAGGCCAGTAACATACGCCCAAGACGTGGATCGATCGGCAGTCGCGCCAGACGTTTACCCAATGGAGTCAACTGCCGATTATCGTTTAGTGCCGCCAACTCCTGCAATGTGCGAAATCCATCATTGATGAACTTAGGTTCGGGGGCTTCGACAAACGGAAAATCGTCAATATCACCCAGCTTCATCGACGCCATTTGTAAAATGACAGACGACAGATTGGTTCGCAGGATCTCCGGCTCAGTAAATTCTGTACGCGCATTGAAGTCCTCCTCTGAATACAGACGAATGCACACCCCTGGCGCTTCACGACCACAACGGCCCATTCTCTGATTGGCTGATGCTTGCGATACTTTCTCTATGGGTAGGCGCTGGACTTTACTGCGCACACTGTAACGGGACACTCTTGCATAGCCTGGATCAACCACTGCGCGAATACCAGGAACAGTAAGTGAGGTTTCTGCTACATTGGTGGCCAGTACTATGCGTGGCGATGTATGCTTTTGAAAAATCCTATTCTGCTCAGCGTTTGACAGACGTGAGAACAGTGGCAAAATTTCTACGCCGCGAAAGGTGCGATTATGCGATAACTGCTTTCCAAGCAGCTCTGCCATCTCACGGATATCGCGTTCACCACTGAGGAACACGAGAACATCATGTTGGCGCTCTTGCAACAGTGTTTCGCAGGCGTTAACGATGGCCGTTGGTGTATCGATATCATCCAGAAATTCTGATTCCAGCTCTGGTGGTTCATAGCGTAGCTCCACTGGATAGGTACGTCCTTGCACTGTGATAATTGGCGCATTATCAAAATGCTGTGCGAATCTCTCTGGATCTATAGTGGCTGAGGTGATGATAAGTTTGAGATCATTACGCTTAAATAGCAGCCGTTTCAGGTAACCGAGCAGGAAATCGATATTTAAGGATCGCTCATGCGCCTCATCGATGATCAATGTGTCGTACTGGTTTAACCACGGATCGTTCTGTATTTCAGCCAGCAGGATACCGTCGGTCATTAGCTTGATATAGGTGCGCTCACTTACATGATCACTGAAGCGAATTTTGAATCCAACCGCTTCACCGATGGCACTGTCAAGCTCAGAAGCGATACGCGCAGCGACACTTCGTGCCGCAATGCGTCGCGGCTGAGTGTGGCCTATCAATCCAGCCACCCCGCGTCCAGCTTCAAGGCATATCTTGGGCAACTGAGTGGTTTTGCCCGAACCCGTTTCGCCACACAGGATTATTACCTGATGTTGCTGAATCGCCTTCAAAATCTGCTCACGTTGCTCCACGACCGGCAGCTCAGGTGGGTAGATCGGCGAGGGAACATTCTGAGCACGCGTTTGCCGCTTGGCCGCTGACCGTTCCACCCGCTGCAGCAGGCGCACGCGATCAGCGTCATCAGCCGGCCGACCCGACACCCGGCTCACCCCACGCCGCAACTTGTGCTGATCCACCAACAGACACCCATCAACCAGCCGATGCAATTCTCTTTCGGGTCGGACCACCATAACTCGTTGATTAGAAAGTTGAATACAGCCGCATAGGACTGTATTCAAGGCTTAAATGAGGGTTATCACCCTAAAAATCAGGGCATTAAGGATACAAGTGTACTGTGTCAGGCGCCGTATTTTGGGATCAACTCGCTCACGGCGTACCCACCACCTATTGGACGCGCTCGACGACCTGGATTATTAAAAGCCAGCGCCCTTTTCATTTTCAATGCGTATTCCAGATTGCCCACAGCGACGCTGTCAGTCCAAAACGATTCTCGCGCCAATTCACTTTCAAGGAGCTGCGTGGTTATCCAGTTCTCACGGGCAGCTAACAACGCTTCAATTGAGTCAAACTGCAACAATCGGCACACGCTTTCCACATCAATACGCCCTCCTCGACGGCGTGGATTTTTTGTTTCATGGTATCCGCTACTGGCCCACTCCTCGGGGTGCGAAACCTCACCGGCGCGGACCATATTCAGATCGATGTACACCATGCACCGCGCCAGATGCTCGTTCGTTTGCACCGCTGTGGCGTGATAGCGATCCTCCCAAAATGCACCGGATCTACCATGACGCTTATTGAATTCCTGCGCCGTTCTGCCCGCAATCAATTGCATGGCTGGCGCTATAGCGTTGTTGCCACGATCATGCACGAGTAGATGGATATGATTGGATGTAACGATATAGTTGAGCACGCTCAAACCGTATCGACGCCTCGCCTGATATAGCCAGTACAACCAGCGGCGACGATCTGCTTGAAAACGCAGTAAGAACTGCTTCTGGTGACACCGTTGAGTTATGTGCCAGACCTGCCCTGCAATAAAATGGCGATTGGCTCGTGGCATTGAATTCCCTCCTTGGAATATGGGTGGTCTTGATGATTTGAGACCTACGTTGTATCGCCTCATGCGACACGCCATTCGGATTGAACACGACACTGGCCAGACTTGCAATGTGCCGAGTATAAATATGCGGATAGGTCGAGGTTCCTTAATTGCGTATTTTGATGTCGAAAAATAGGCGATTAAGGCTAATTAGAGGCTGTTTTTTACGAATTAATTTTGTTAAAACAGGGAGTTAACATGGTCCGACCCGTTAGCCCGTGACGCGGATGAGTTTGGTTTGGAAGCCGCCGCGATTGAGGCGTTTCTGGGCTTCGTTGATTTTGGGCTCATCGAAGAATGGGCCAATGCGTACTCGGTGACCGGTAGCGCCAGTGCTGTCTTGGCGAACTACGATGAACGGGTCCAGGCCCAGCAGCAGTACTGCAGCTCGCGTGCGTTCGGCATCTTCGGGTTGACGGAAATTCCCTGCTTGCAGGTAATAGGATTCCTGTCCAAGACTACTGGCGGGTATCTCGGCGTAGCCCTCAGAGGCTAGACTGCGGCCATTCAGTCTTTGGGCACTGCCGGGCACCACTCGAGTTGCTGGCACAATGATGGTGGGTGGGGAAACCTCGACACCGGCTAACTGCTGAGCGGTGGTATCGGATGGTGTCTGCGCGACAGTCTGTTCTTGCAACTTAGAATAAAATTGATAGCCATTGCCACCTGTGATGTCAGGAAATAATTCTGCAGCGCTGTAATCGTTCAGCGATGAATCCACGGGTAAGCGCGACAATAGCATTACGAAGGCAATCACAAAGCCCACCAGTAGACCCAGCGCAAGTACAAACAGGCGGTTGCCCGGTGCATCTGTTTTTTGTGCACTTGCCATGTACTACATCACCTCAGGTGTTGATACGTCAATGAGAGCCAGTCCATTGCCCAGAACCTGCCGCACTGCCAGCAACAGGCACAATCGCGCATGCCTGAGCTCATCGTCATCGACCAGAACTTTGTGCGCGTTATAGTAACTGTGTAGACCATTTGCGAGATCTCGCAAGTATCCTGTGAGCTGGTGAGGCTCATGGGCAAGCGCGGCTCGCTGAATCAGCTCGGGAAATGTGGCCAGCAAGGTCATCAATTCCGTCTCGGCAGTCTCCGTCAAGCGACTCAGCGCAGCAAGCCCAATGCTCTGATCAAAATGCAGGTTTCGCTGTTCCAACTGACGCATCACGCTACAGATTCGAGCGTAGGCATACTGCACGTAATAAACGGGATTATCGTTGGATTGAGACTTTGCCAGGTCCAGATCAAAATCCAGATGCTGCGAGTATTTGCGCATGACGTAAAAATAACGCGCCGCATCTTTGCCGACTTCATCACGCAGTTCGCGAATGGTCACGAACGAACCAGAGCGCGTGGACATCTGTACCCGCTCGCCACCGCGAAACAGATTTGCAAACTGGATCAGTAAGAACTGAAGCTGATCCGGCGAGTACCCAAGCGCTTCACACGCTGCCTGCATGCGAGTCGTGTAACCGTGATGATCAGCGCCAAATACGTACAACACATCGTCAAACCCTCGCTGCAGCTTATTGTCGATGTAGGCAATATCAGACGCAAAATAGGTGGTCAGTCCGTTGGCTCGAACCACCGCTCGGTCTTTATCATCACCAAAGTCTGTAGAGCGAAACCAGCGCACACCCTCTTTTTCGTAAAGATGGCCGCTCGCTTCTAGCTTATCCACGACTCGCTGCACATCACCACTAAGGCTGCGTTCACTGAACCACTCGTCGTACTCAACACCGAATTCAGCCAGATCCTGCTTGATGTCATCAAGAATGGCGTTCAGCGCAGCATCGAATATGTGTCGATAATCAGTGTTACCCAGCAGGTGTTGTGCTCGTGCAATCAATCCGTCAATGTGCTGTTCCTTGTCACCACCTGCAGGTTCGTCAGTTACAACACCGTCAAATACGTCAGGTGCGGGCCGCTGGAACTGGTCACCAACCTCATCCAGTAACGACTGACTAATATCGAGTATGTAGTCGCCCCTGTAACCATTGGATGGAAACTCAATCGCCTCTCCACACAAGTCCAGGTAGCGCAGCCAGACGCTGGTGGCCAGGATATCCATCTGTCGACCCGCATCATTGACGTAGTACTCTCGCTTTACATCAAAGCCAACGGTATCGAGCAAGTTGGCAACAGAGGCACCCAACGCTGCGCCTCGGCCGTGACCAACATGCAACGGGCCGGTGGGATTGGCTGATACGTACTCAACTTGAATGCGCCTGCCTGCACCTACGTTACTCTTGCCATACTGCTCAGCGCTATTGAGCACAGTGGCCACTACAGCACTTTGCGCATCATCAGCCTGAAAAAAATTAATAAACCCGGGACCTGCAATGACAACCTCACGCACGGTATCCGTCGGTGGAAGCGCTTGTATTAATGCCTGAGCAATATCGCGCGGAGCGCAGCCAGCAGGTTTAGCCAGCATCATGGCCAGGTTAGTTGCAAAGTCACCATGACTGGCATCGCGAGTACGAGTCACAGTAATGGATGGACTGAGTTCTGAGGGCACCAGGCCATCGGCTTGCAAGACAGCAAGTGCTTCAGCCAGTTGCTGTTCGAGTTGCTCTTTCACTAGTAGGGTTCACACTAATCACCAACGGGTGAGTTTAGCCTTACTTGAGGCATCCCGTGTGCGCACATGCCATTTTAGTATGCAAACTAGCGGTTGGCACTCACACTAACGAGGATGTAGAAAAACGTACAAGCTCGAAAACCCGTAGAATTTGCTGTCCATTGGGAGCGCCAGAGCGTCGTGCCTTTCGTTTCATCAGAGCAACGATAAACAAAAAATTTACGATTTCAGACAGGATTAGGTGGGTTTTTCTAACGCACAACGTGTTGACTAGCACGCTCTAGAACAAATCAACTGGATCAACATCAATGGACCACCGACACTTTCGAGCACCCGGCAATTGATCAATAACGCTGCACAGACGTGAGAGTTTATCGTTGAGCGTTGAGCGTTTGTCCGACTGCAACAATAACTGCGCACGAAATCGACCACTCAAGCGCTCCAGCGGTGCAGGTGCCGGGCCTAATACGTCCAGCTCAGTGCCTTCGCTTGCTTGCAGCGACTCACCCACCAGGCGCAGGAACGCATGGGCATGGCGAGCATCGGCAGCCTCGGCCCTGATCAGTGCCATAAAGGAAAACGGGGGTAGTTGGGCATTACGCCTGTCATCCATAGCAACCGTTGCAAACGATGCGTAGCCCTCTTTGACCAGGGTCTGCAGCATGGGGTTATCCGGATTGCGGGTTTGTATCAGCACCATACCTGCCCGACTCTCCCGCCCAGCGCGACCGGCAACCTGAACCACCAGTTGCCCCATGTGCTCTAAC
>CALKXZ010000322.1 GCA_938003775.1 uncultured Granulosicoccus sp.
GGGCTAGCACCTGATCGCATGGCATGCAAAATATTGGGTGGGTTGTGTACCAGACTGCCAGGGCCGGGTTCGCACCAACGCCCACCGTTCTGCTGCCACTGTCCAGGTGTTAACACGAAGTAAACCTCTTCGGGGCTGTGATGATGCTCCGGATAATCAATGTAAGGCGCTACCAAACTAATGCCTATGGTCACATCGGAGCGTTCCTCTAACCCACCCTGTCCAATGACAATGGCATTGGCATGACCGCTAGTGAACGGCTCACCCACTTGGTTCGCATCGGGTCGTCGCCACCACGCAAGTTGATCACTAAGCGCCAGTATGGCGCGTGCATGGGCAGCAACTTCTGGGCGGACACCTACCTGCTCCCCCGTAGGCTTGGGTGTTGTTACCAATGCATTGACCACACCACCCAATAAGGCGTTGACTGGCTGACGTGTTGCAACCACAGGGGTTTGAGGGTTCGGCGAATCCAGCACGTTCATTATGCGTTTGACCATGCTCACTGCTGGATCTCCAGTCATAGCCTGACCAAAAAAACCTGCCGCTAGAGTGTCTATAAATTTTTGTAATTCTGGACTGCGTCTATTCACCATGTTGACTTCTAGGGTACTGTGCGCCACGGGCTGATCGTGAGCACGTTGCATCAGAATCGCAGGTTACCAGACTAATAAAGTTCACTCATGCGGCAAAAAACACCTGCGTGATCAAATATGACACCAAATACAACGTTTTAGGGCCGACGAACGGTAATATTTGATAGGATGTCAACCCAGGGAATAAAGAGTAAGCAAACCGTCATGCGCCACCTCAACAACGGTGTTCATGCTGTACGGGCATTGAATACTATTTTTCCGGTTTATGTCGAAGGCTATGCAGCGCCCAGAACCGGTTAGGAGCTAATCAAAGTGGAAGTCACTAACAAGGATCAGTTGGTCTGCGATAGGAGAAACAGCTCCTATTGGTATCGCTTGGCCTGCGCTAAAATTTGCATTGGCAAGCTGCGCGTACGTAAAATTATCCATCGTATACAGCGCACTTATCCAACCACCCACCTAGTACCGGTACACGCAGCAACCACAGCGCCGCTAGCCCCGTTTCCAGTCCGTTTCGCCAAGGCGTGCTGCCTGTTCATGTTCGCCGGGCTGTGCACGTACCTAGCCAGCCCTTGGCTATCAGATAACGCCTCAACGGAAACCGTAGAAACATCGACCCCGGTACTGACCTTACTGTCCGCTGTTACGTCGGAACCGACAAGCGAGCCTGCTATTCCTGACCTGCGTCACAAAATCATCGATAGCCGACCGTATGCGCCGATTGAGTCGGTTGAGTCGATCGAGTTGGTTGAGCAACCGTCAATTGTTTTAGACGCATTGTCTGTTCCCGAGGATACAAATCGACAGCACGATAACCCTGAGCATATTGAGCTGCAGGCAAAAAACCAATTCCTGGAGGCTAAGGTTTCCGACCTACAAAGTGAGCTTGTAAAGGTAGAACGAGAACTACTTTTGTTAGAGCTAGATCAGCTGAATCAAACAAACCAGCAGCAACCGGGAGCATCGCCGGTTGCTGCTGAAACTATTGCGTATGAATTAACCAATACACCACAAGATGGCGTGGCGTTATCGCAACCAGAAAACTTACCTTGGCAGCCACCTGAATATGTAAGCGGTGACGACGCGGACTATCAGTCACTGTTAAACGCCAGCACGGAAGCTGACTACGATCAAAACTACGAACAAAACTACGAACAAAATTACGAACAAAATTACGAACAAAACTACGATCAAAACTACGAACAGAATTTCGGACAAAACTACGAACAAATTTACGACCAGAACTACGACCAAAACTACGACCCGAACTACAGCCAGAACTATGATCAAAACTACGACCAGAGCACGGCGCAATACACCGAATTTGTGATCCGAGAAATGATGGGTGAATTGTCTGGAAGTAATCTTCCTGTTCTTGACGACCCGAGTCGGCCGTACGATCCATCAGGTGCGGCCGGTTCTGTTCAAGCGGGAAAATCATTCGAGTTCGACGCCGACGGTAACCCAGTAATTTATCAATCGGATGAGCAGTTCTTAAGAAGCAGATCGCTTGACGATGAAGACGTAGACTTTGATAGAACCTTAGAGCTGTTTGAGAGTATGTACCACGGTGGATTTCTACCGGCGCAGGATGAGCCCATCAATTACTCCACCAATAATCAGTAATCCACAAAAATCTCGCCGCACAATTCCCTCCCGACTGGCGTGTTCTGCATAACCGCGCCTTAGCATCTAATAGCTGTGCCATCGGTGTCAGTCAGATGGCACTACCACACCTGTTTTCGCCTTATCCCTTTGTATATTTGCGCTGGTTGCGACATCTATGCATGATAACCGCGTCTGTAACAATGCGCGGGTCTCCTAGCGCGTGCGTTGTAACAGGGTTTGATGTCCACGGAGACGGGTGTAGCTGTGAAAATTATCCTACCTAATGCGATAGAACTAAAGGCGGCGCTAATCGAGCTTCCTGCGGTCGATTTCATTGCTGATTTTCTGGAAGTTGAACAACTCTACGGGGCAGAAACTGCAGGCGTTCGCTCAGGTGGTAAAGAGAAATCATTCGACGTTGATGATGATCAAATCGTTGAAGTAACACTCGAGGATGGCAGCCGCTGGTTTCTGGGTAGTGAAGAACTCACCGAGTTGCAACAGCAACAACCGGATGAAAACCGAAGTGCAAGCCCTGATGGCCTGGTGCTCGACGCAACCGCGTTTGCAGGTGCAGGTTCACGTGGTGTTATCTCACACGCCATACAGAGTGTTCGCGTACTGGCACTGAAATTATTACCCGATGTGGGCAAGGCGGCAACCGAGCTGGCCACCGAGCAGTTAGGCTCAAGC
>CALKXZ010000323.1 GCA_938003775.1 uncultured Granulosicoccus sp.
ATATAACGCATCAGCTCTGCCGGTGCACCGATAGTGACCCACAGGGCATCCTCATCTCGGCGAAATTCGCGAAGGGTGCCCGGTGCATCAACATGTCCTTGAACGAAGTGACCACCCATGCGAGTTGAAGGTGTGACTGAACGCTCAAGATTGACCCTCGAGCCGCTCACGAGTTCATCAAGATTGGTGCGTTTTCGAGTCTCAGGAGCAAGACCCGTAACAAAGCCCGCATTGTCTATTTTTGTGACGGTTAAACACACACCATTGACTGCAATGCTATCACCCAACGCAGTGCCATCGAGCACCGTTTTGCAATTGATCGAGAGGGCGAAGCCTTCGCCATCACGACGGCAATCCCTGACCGTGCCGAGTTCTTCTACAATTCCTGTAAACATGTCATTTAGGTGCTGGATTGGTATTGTGATCTGCGGTGGACGGCGACACGGCCTGTTTCCCTGTGGAATTTACTGCGTGATTTTCCGCATGGCTGGCTGTAACAATTGCCGTGTCATTTGCCGTGTCATTTGCCGTGTCATTTGCGGCGTTGTTTGCCAAGTTATTCGCTGAGTTATTCACCGCGCCACTCTCAGCATTATTACCAGGTAGATTCCCTAGTGGATTCACCGTTGGATTTCCAGTTGGGTTTCCAGATAAATTCTTAGATGGATTCTTAGATAGATTCTTAGGTAGATTCTTAGGTAGATTCTTAGCCTGAACCTCTATAAGACTTTCTGCGTGGCTTTCCGCGCGTTGCTCTGTTCGATCTTCTGCGGGACTCTCAACCTGACTGATACAGGCCCGGATCAACAAGTCACGACCGACAGTCTCTACTTGCATATCATGTAGTTGTGTGGCGTTTTCTAAGGTATCGCTGCCAGTACCAGTAAACGTTGTACGTGCCGCGGCACCACCAATAAGGGTTGGTGCTAGAAAGGTCCAGAGCTCATCAATTAATCCAGCATCATGAAAGCTACCGTGCACTGCTGCGCCGCCTTCAAGCAGTACACTGTGAAGTCCTCGCTGCCCAAGAGACTCAAGTAAAACGCGGGGATCGATGCCAGGTCCGTGCACGTTTTGCGGCAGTGTTAGCACCTCAAATCCACGTGATTCGAGTATGCGACGATGCTCAGAATCCATCAGCTCAGTCGTGGCTATCAGCGTGCGTGTGGGTAAGTCGCCGCTGAGTAACTGTGCCGTTAAAGGAATTCGCCCCGTGCTATCGAGAAGTACAGGGCGAGGGTGTCTGATGAATCTTTCCGCACACAGAGACTCAGGTAATCGTGTCGTCAACGAGGGGTTATCGGCTATTACCGTATCAGCGCCGACAATGATGGCATCCACTGCCTGACGCAGTTGATGGCCGCGCAGTCGCGCCTCCGGTCCGGTTATCCACTGACTGTGTCCAGTGCGCGTAGCAACCTTGCCATCCACGCTGGTGGCAGACTTTGCAATGACATAGGGTAGTTGGGTTGCCACATGTTTTAGAAAAAACCGATTAACAAAGCGTGCCTGCTGTTCCAGTACGCCGGTGGTCACTTTGACACCTTGCGCCTGTAACCAGTCACTGCCGCCCGCTGCCCGTGGGTTGGAGTCGGTAAGCGCGTAAATAACATGGGCAATACCCGCGTCCACGATTGCTTGTGTGCACGGTGGGGTTAGACCGTGATGGTTGCAAGGCTCTAATGTGACGTACAGCGTTGCACCCTCGGTAGCCTGTGAGCCACTGGTGTTACCGGGTTCGGTCATGGTGCTGTTGTCTTGTTTAACGTGGCGGGCTCTGAGCTGGGCATCTCGTAGTGCATTGACCTCAGCATGACCCTGGCCGTACACCTGGTGCCAGCCTTCACCCAGCGTCACGCCATCACGCACAATCACACAACCGACCAGCGGGTTGGGGCTAGTGCAGCCCGTTCCTCGCGCCGCCAGTTCCAGGGCACGTTGCATGAAATGTTCGTGTGTTGGCACTGCTGCGTTCATCGCCTCTGATTGATCAAATAATCGAGGCGTTATCGCGCACTGACGTCCACTTGAAGCAGGCTGATTTGCCTACTGCAGACAGACCCACCGACCACTCAAGCGGCCAGTCGTTCAGTGTTCAACTTCTCTCATCCGGACTCTAACCGTCGGCTCTGGACTCTGACCAGATCCACCGTTTGCCAGTCACGCATTTAACGCGGCCAGCTAGCGGGTCACGGGCTTGGTGGTCTGGGAAAGCCAGGGAGCCACCCTACCGTCGGTGGGGAATTTCACCCCGCCCCGAAGTTGGATACTTCCTAGCAAATTACGCTATTAGTGTGAAGTTTGCAACGACCCGGTTGACAAAATGGCAGTACCCACAATTTGGGCAACTGTTACGGAATGATCACGACTTTCAGTCTGATGCCATGTGTGGCGTGTAATTGGCGACGGGCCTGTTCGATTTGACGCCAGTGCGAGGGGCTTGCCATGTGCTGTCTGATGAGTAGTTGCAGGGTTAGGGTTTGATCAGGATGGCTCTCGATACGAGTGCTGTTCCCCAGCTCACTGCTGCTGATAAAGCCTTGCGCCGCCAATGGATCGAGAAAAAAGTGCTGGATGTCTCGGCCGTCTCTGAGCAAGCGGTGCAACAACGCATTCGGTTGCGCAGGTGCATTAAAGCTCGGACTACCCAGATCTCGACTACGCACGACGATAAGTTCATGGCCATTGATAAAATCCACGATCGGAAAGGATCTGACTGTGGCAGTCATGTTCGAGTAAGGCGCAAGTGTCTGCAATCCAGTTTCAATTTGAGTACCCCGCTCGGTACCGGAGTAGTCCACAAAATAGCTTTGACAGGATGCAGGACGTGCATCCACCCAGTCGATGAGCGCTGAGCTGGCGGTAGCATTAAATCCAGCAATGGGGTTTGCCTGCGTATCACATTGGAACTCATCGCAACTTTTTCTCGGATAATCAACCATGCTGCCATCGGGTAACGCGACACGACTCAATTGATTCTGTTGGTAGTGAAAGGCAATTCGATTGCGATTGTCGTCAGAGATGCTGAGTAGTTGAGCACCTCGATAACGCAGAGTCAGTTGTTGACCGTCTGGGTAGGTAATTTGCGTGGGGTATGAACCAAAGAAGTGGTATCGGACACCGTGTTTATTGGTCCAGGTATGACCGGTATCAGTGGTCTCCAGTGTGCCAGAATTTGCCTGTCTGGCATGAAAATCACCACCAGTCACGGGGTCGAATACGAGTCGGTTCCCCCATTCATCAAACAATACGCGTTGCGCTCCATCGCGAGTTAATACCTGCTCAAAGTTGTGCCGCCAGGGCATGGCCGCTGCCCCTTGCCGTGTATTAGAAAGTGCTCGAGTACGTGAAAAACCCAGTGGTGTTCTGTCATGCTGATAATCATGGATTGTCTGGCATGGGGAGTTGCAGTTCGCATGAGAGTGGTTGTGTTGCGATTGAAGTGGTGTCAGGTCATCCGCAGAAACACAGCTACTTGAGAATTGCATCACACACCAAAGCAGGGTGGCATACACAGCGTTGCAGTTGGTCATCATTCGTTCCGTGAATGGTTAGCCTGGACTCATTGTGATTAATTCAGGCTGAGTGTTTTGGGGTTTTTATCGGGCCGTTGTCGGTGTTAACGCTTTGTCTATCGTGTCACGAACATTAGATATCTTGCAAAGCGATAGCAATCACTCATTGTTCCATTACCCAATAGATTTACAGTATCGTGCGTCGCATCACTTAAATCGTGGTTGACCTTAGGTCTTGCGCTCGTTACTGTCTCTACCACTTCCACTGACATGGATTCGTCAACGTGAAACAGGCTTTAACCCAAGCGCTTTGTACCTTGGTCACACTGTTCGTTACACAACCTGTTTTTTCAGCTATCACAGATATGGCTGACTCCTCTGACGCACCCATCAACGCAGAGACGCCACAGTCCAAGCCTCTTAAGTCATTTTCGGCTGTGTTGCGTGTTACCCATGAACCGTCCGCCACTGTTCTTGATGAATCCCGTCTGTTAGTAAGCCAGGCTGGTATCCGCATTGATCAGACGATCGACAGTGCCGCCAATTCACTGATCGTCAATTATCAATCTGACCAACTATGGTTTTTAGATCGTGCTCATCGCTTGGTGCACGAGGTGCCCATTAAAGCAGTGTCAACAGAAACGCTAAAACATTCAGACACCGATGTTCACCCAATGTTTGGTTTCATTCAATTCCAGGCCTGCCGAGGGTTTAAACGAGATCTAGAAGAACATGTTGTTGAAAACGGGCGTGCATTGGAGCGCTGGACATGCGCTTATGGGGGGCGAGAACTGGAACAACAGTGGTTCAGCCTCGAATACGGCGTTGTCATACGCACAGAGTCTTATGATGGTTTTGTTAGTGAATTAGGTGATATTCGTCATAGAGATTTCGTTGACACAACGTTTCAGCCACCTTCTGGTTATCGGTCTGTATCAGTTCTTGAATTGCTGAATCAAGCGGAACCTATCGGTTCATACGCAGAACCACCAGACTTGTAGTACTAATAGCCATATTGAACATTTTTTACTTGATGGAGACAGCAAATACGAAAAGACACATATTGAAGTCGGAAGAGCAGTACGGTAGTTTTCTTGCCATCGATGTCATGTCGATCGCCGAGTGTCAACTTACCGCGATAGACAGGTTGCAAGTCGTATCTATAAGCATGTTTAAGCAGCCTGGCAGAGAGCAAGATGTTCTAACTTTTAATCAATTGCACAAGCAAAAGGAGAGATCCAGTGAATACATTGAACAGTCAGTCAGCGGTTGTTACATCACCTCGTTCAGTTAGGGGTCAAGGCCTCACGGAATACATTATTATCGTTGCCATGATCGCCATTGCGTCTATCGTCGCGGTGAGTTATTTTGGCGATTCGGTCAAGTCCAGCTTCCGGGCAATGGGCAGTGAGCTCACAGGTGGTGCTCAAGTTAATATGGTGACCGAAACCACAGCAGCTGAAGCTGCTTCAAAGGCTGCTACCACCGAAATAACAACGCTTAAGAATTATCGCAAGTAGTCCTTTGGTTTTTGGACTAATTTAAGCGGTTTAGTTATCACGATGGTCGGCTCTCAAACCGAGTCGACCATTTAAATTCATTGCAATGGAGGCGATGGTGGTTCGACATCAAAAAGGACAGGTTCTGCCACTGGGTCTAGCGCTGCTGTTGTTTGGCGTGCTGGGCGCGTTTGTCGTGTTCAATACAGGGCAGGTGGCAACGGACAAAATGAAGCTTGCCAATACAGCAGATGCAGCAGCCTACAGCGGTACCTTGTGGCAAGCGCGAGCTCTGAACTTCCAGTCATATTCTAATCGAGCCATGGTCGCTAATCAGGTAACGATTGCCCAGGCAGTCACCTTACAGTCGTGGGTCAATTACGGTGCCATCACTACCGCTAATCTTGCTACGGTGCTAGACCCAGTACCAGTGATAAACGTAGTGGCTAACGGTTTACAACGCGGGCTGGATGTAGCTAATCGAGTCATCGGACCAATCAGCCAGTCCATTGTCACGGTGGTGGATATTGTTAATCGTGGGTTGTCGATGGCCCAGAAAGCCATGTTCGTCAGTACATTTGTGGCTACCCCTGACGTGATTCGTCAAGTAGTCAACGAGACTGATGATCGGTTTACGATTAAAACTGGCTTCAGCGCTCTAGGATTAGCCAGTAATTTATCGGGTTGGAAAAACTTCACAGACGGTTACACCGCTGACGATCTTGCGGCGATGAACGAACGAGAGCTGCTAATCAACCAATCTCGTGATCAGTTTACACGGACACGTAACTGGAAATTTTTTAACAATTGGTTCTATTCCACGCCGATCACCAGACATCGTATCCACCGGGAAGGCGAGACGCGGCTTATACGGGTTAATTCGCCTGACGGGGTGAAGTGGGAATGGAAAGCCAAAGACACGATGTCGTTGCACAATAAGATCTGGCACTGGCGAGGTTCAAAGCACATTGAATTGCCGATAGGCTGGGGTGAAGCTTTTGCCAACTCTCAAAACAAGCGCCACACGATAGAACCCGGCGCCTGTTACACGTTTCGCCAGGTGCGTAGAAACAGACATTGTGCCCGTTTTCTTGACGACAATAAGATTGCTGAGCGTGGTGCTGATCTCAATGTGCGAGGGTTGGGCGCAGCCAAGGGGTCCGATGTTGATCCACTGACAGCAATGAAAAACTACACCGGTGTGCAAGCATATCGATCATTGAGTCAGGGCGCTATTCAAGAAGAACGTCCGCGTTTGACACTAAAAGTGGAGGTCGCTCTGCCAACCACTGAAACGGTGACTACTGCATCTATAGGATCCACCGGACGGTTCGAGTCTCCCGTGAACACCCCTGGCAATCAAATCACTTCCGTGAGTGTAGCCGAGGTATTTTATAAGCGCCCAGATGCGGACCAACTACGAGCAAATGGGCAGGTAAATCGCAGTCTTGAACGGGCTAATGGTTATAACCCATACTGGAGCGCCCGACTGAGCCCAATCAGTAACGCTGAGCGCATGTTGGCCTTTTCGTTAAGACCCGGTGCTATCTCAACCAGCGCGCCCAATAGCCTGGGCGGTACGCAGCTAGCCCTCTCCAACTACACCGAATCTTCAAACCGCATCAGTAGTGATTTCTATGGAGCGGGCATTGCGGCCGTGGGTGCGCAAGCATTAACAGATTTCGATCGGGTGGCAGCACAGTTTGCCACAGGTGATTTGCAGCAGATGGAAGCCGAGGTAAAAGAGGCGCTGACTGAACAATTTGAAGAAGCTGTGAAGAATATGCTCAGTGGTGCTGTGTCTGGAGCACTGGGCGGGCAAGCTCACACTGTGAGCGAACTTCAAGATGAGCTTAAGCAGACCGTGCAGGATGGCGTTGATGGTTTTGTGTCCACCGAAGTTGCTCAGGAGATGACAACCCTGGTAGCAAGCGTTGAGGCTGAAGCCGCCCGTTTGCAGGCAGAGTTTGAACGCATCCGCACAACGATTGTGCAATCGTTTGAATCTGTGTTTACCGAAGCACTGGCTGCGACGCAGATTGAAATAGATGCACTCTATCAGGGTATCGCTGAAGCGAAAAACAAGATTGACAACCACGCACTCAATGAAGACGGTATACGCCGAGAGCAACGACGAATAGAGCGCTTGCGCGAGGATGTTAAGCAACTGCGTGAAGACTTGAAAACACAATTGACCGACCAGTTAATAGACATAGTTAACGACTCAACCGATAGGTATGTTATGCCTTGGGGTGAGGCGCGTTATGTGGTCACGTTGTTTCTTGAATTGGAAGAGTCGGAACGTGGTGAGGGTATTCAGCTGCCTTGGCTGGATGGGTTGTCAGGTGAAGATGATGCTATTTAACGAGCCTTGTTGCGAAATGTTGTGCATGCGAAAAATTCAATCAGTGCAGACAATGCGCTTGAGCAGGGGCAGCGCTTTAATTGAGGCGGCGGTGCTAATGACCGTGATGGTGCCTGTTTTATTTGGCGTGGTGATGATTGGCAAATTGGTTGATCTAAAACAAACCACTGAACAAGCGGTTCGGTATGCGGCCTGGGAGAGTACCGTACATCCGAGTAACAGCCCGAATAGCCTGCAGCCATTTGCCATTAAGGAGCGTTTTTTCGGTGCCCCCGACAATGCCATTCAATCTGTTGGCAGTGAAGCCGGTGCCAATCGATTATGGGGGGAGCCTGGCAACAATCGTGTGCCGCAAAGTCACTGGCAGACTTATTCGTCTATCGAGATTAATGAGGCCGGCGCATCGGGTGCACCGTATCAGCACGGTGTTGGTCAATCCAGTATTGCAATGAACGTGGGTCAACAGATTGCCCGCTCTGGTGAGGTGCTGGACGGTATTGCCGACAATGAATGGGGTCTGAGCGCTAATGGCTTGGTTCGCTCTGAGGTGAATGTTGAGGTGAAGCAAAATGATTGGTTGGCCTCGGCAGATGCTCAATGCGGTGCAGTAGATGTTTCCGGTTGTGTGCGCAGCTCATCAGTCATACTGGCCGACGGTTGGAGTGCTTCTGACGATGGGCAGGCCAGTAGGCGGGTTAAGAGCCTGGTACCCGGTTCAGCGCTGGAACCGGTTGGTGATGCCTTGTCACTGGTGGGTGTTATCCCGATGTTCAAAGAGCTTAAAGGCTTAAAGAACGCGTTTGGACATGTCGACATGGAGGCGTTACCGGCCTATGCAAAACCCTAGCTGCTTAAGAGCAAACTGCCATCTTGCGTTGACCGTGCTCATCGCATCCCATTTGCCCAGATCATTAGGCTTTGCGCCTGATGTTATTTATCGCTGCGCTGGAGTCACCCAATGATCTGTCAACTTTATCACCCCATTATGTGTATTGTCTGTTGTATTGGCCGCTACCTCACTGGGTTCATCACTGGGTTCATCTGGTTAGCGTGCTGTACTCAGGCATTCGCGCTTGAGTTAGAAGATATTCCGGTACCACACGGCACTCAAATACAGATCATCAGTAGCAATGTGGTACAGAACGGTCGAGCGCTGTCGCTGGCAACCTACGAATCGAGCCTGTCCGTGGAAGAGACGGCTGAATTCTATAGAACGTTGTGGGCCGATAAGTCTGATGAAAAGTTACCCGGTATGCTTGAAACTCAGACCGAGCAGTGGTTGATGCTCAGCCGGGTACGCGATGGCTTCAATACGGTTATTCAATTGAGACAATCGGAACCACTCAGAGGCAGTGGTTTTGTATCGATCATGGCATTGGCTAGTAGTG
Organism: uncultured Granulosicoccus sp.; assembly: GCA_938003775.1. GTDB lineage: Bacteria > Pseudomonadota > Gammaproteobacteria > Granulosicoccales > Granulosicoccaceae > Granulosicoccus. The sequence continues at coordinate 8,768 of CALKXZ010000323.1, forward strand.
GCCAGATTGATGATCAGGCCTTGCAAATTCCCGGATTGCAACTGCTGTCAAGTACGGCCTCACAAGACGGCCCGCGTTCTTCGGTCATGTCAGTCTACACATCCACTGAACCTGTCGAGTCAGCCAGTAAACAGTTCTCACAGTTTCTGTATACCGAGAACTGGCAGCTGCAATCGGTACAAATCTATGAGCAAAACACGGTCATGTTACTGAATCGTCAATCCAGTCAGATCGAAGTGGTGATTAATGAGGGACCAGCAGGCGGCACACTCATTGTGATGAACGAGGTATCTGATCGTGGCTAGGGTAATTAGCAGCAGGTCGTTTCACTCAGTGCAGGAACACAGATATGAATTGTTGCGACACGGGCAACACGGTGCGACCTTGGTGGAATACTCGATAATACTGCTGGTCACAGTTCTGTTGTTGTTTGCCAGAATACCCGGTGCAGATGATTCACTGGTTAGCACTTTGATCACCTCATTTCGTCAATTTCAGGCCAATTCGACATTCTTATTGTCATTGCCATGATGCAATGCAGCCCACGATGAATAAGGATATTTCAGATGATTGACAGTGCAACGCGAACACGCACTCGCAAACGCCCGGGTAAGCAAATCATTCTGTTTATCTTGTCTCTGGCGCTCGGAGCTGGCGGGGTCTTCTACTCTCGGCAATACATAGAACAGCAGGTGGCCTATTACAAAGGTCAACTTGATAACACCGAAACCATGGTAGAGGTGGTTGTACCCAATCGCGCCATGTTGCGTGGTGAAATTCTGCTCGCTGGTGATCTGTCAGTGCGCGAAATACCCGAAAAATATGCTGATACAAATACTGTTAATGGCAGCAACTACGATATTGCTGTTGGTCAGCGTATCGATTTTGATATTGATGAAGGGCGTCCGCTGCTGTGGGCGCATCTGGAGGGCGGATTAACACCAACCTTTAGCGGCAAGGTGGAAGACGGGCTGCGGGCTATGACCGTGAGAGTAGACGAGATCAACTCTATCTCGGGTTTTCTGCAACCACAGGACAAGGTTGATTTGCTACTTAGCTACGGCACTGGAGATAGTCAGCAGATTTTCCCGCTGATACAACGACTCAATGTGATCGCAACGGGGGTACAAACGCTGGTGGATAAATCATCAGGTGGTGCTCAACGTAGCTTCTCAACAATCACCGTGCATGTCAGTCCTGCTGATGGGCAGAAGATAACACTGGCGCAGCAGGTAGGCAAACTCACAGCCATGTTAAGAAACCCTGATGATGAAGCGCCATTGAGTGATATTCCAATGTCTGTCAGTGAGCTATTGAACATCACACAAGAACCAGTACCCGTTGCCGCACCAGTGGCGAAACCACGCAAGCCGAAACGTGCAAAGAAGAAAGAACCGTCCATCGAGTACATCATTGGGGGTCAGTCATGATCAAATCTTGTTGCAGCGTGAGCAGATGCAAATCCGGTGTGACTGGTTTTACCGTGCTACTGGTGGTGCTTGCGTTCTGCTTACCGATCAGTGCTCAGTCCGCCAGCGATGATGGGTGGTTTGAAGTCACCCGGGGGATGTCGATTGAAGCCGATAGCCGTGCTGTGCCAGCGGAGCTTTGGCAACCCGCTGTACAAACCCAACGCTCTGAAATTCAGGAGTTCAATAAGCCTGTTCAGGCAGTAATTGTGAAAACACCAGAGCAGCTAGCGGCGGAACGTCAAAGCAGGCGCAATCAATTGACAGCGTCGAGTGTTGAAACCATCAATGTGGACATGTTTGCAGGTGAAGTGCGGGTGCTTGGTGAAGTCGATGTAACACGAGTGGCTATTGGTAATGGTGACATTGTGCGTGCAGAGGTACTCAAGAGTGGTGAGCTACTGGTTATTGCACAAACATCAGGAAGTACCTCTTTACGGCTCTGGCATACCGACAAAACACAGTCCGATTTCAACATTCGGGTCAGCGATAATGACCCTGAAACACGCGTGCGCATGGAGACTATGGTGCGTATGCGAGTGCGTATGATTGAGTTTCGAAAAAGTGCACTGGGTAAACTGGGTATTGACTGGAGTGATAGTGCAGCAGGTCCTGGCTTTGCCATAGCAGGCGACGCCATAGGCAATAACCTATTCAGACCAGCTGCTGAGGGATTTGCTGGCGACCTGCCCAACATCGTTAGACCGTTTTCGACCTACTTTGGGATTGCCTCCAATATCACCTCACGCATTAATTTCTTAGCCTCAACTGGGGATGCAACGACGCTGGCTGAACCTGTTCTCAGTACGACCAGTGGTGGTACGGCTTCGTTTCTGGCAGGTGGTGAGGTTCCATACCCCAGTGTGGGTGTCAACGGGCAGACTGTTGTGCAATTCAAAGAATACGGTATCAAGTTGAATGTCTCACCCAGTATTGATGCAGTGGGTAATGTGCGCACCACGGTTGAAACTGAAATCAGTCAGCTAGACCCTGCGGTAAGTGTGCAAGGTGCCCCAGGGTTGCTAACGCGTCGTGCGCAGACGCAGGTTAATGTCCGATCGGGCGAAACCATTGTCATATCAGGGCTACTGAGTTCAGAGAGTAGTAAAGACATAGATAAACTACCCGGTATTGGTAATTTGCCGATTATTGGCAGTTTCTTTCGTGCCCAGAATCGTCGTAATGCAATCAGTGAACTGGTCATATTCGTCACACCAGAAATCGTTGAACCAGCTGGAGCGCTACTCACCACGCGTCAACAGAATTTTCTCGAAACATCGAACACGCGGATTAATCGCGCACAGCGTCAACTACAGTTGCTGGACTGATGTTCGATTTCTACTACCAACACGGTAACAGTCGCCGCAAGCTGTTCCAAGCCAAGGATGGGTACTGCGCCATAGGCAGTGCGCGTAACAACGATCTGGTTATTGACTCACGCCAGATGAGCAAACGGCACGCAGAGTTGCGTCTGGAAGCCGATGGCATCTACATGCGTGACATGGGGAGCTTAAGTGGCAGCTGGGTCAACCGTAAGCGCATTGTGGATCACGGACCCTTGTCAGATTTAGATGAAATTGAGGTCGGTGATGTCAGCTTAACGATTCGAACAGTACGCAGCGCTCCAGGTGTGCAGGGTTCAGGATTGGTTACCAGTGGTTCTCACGCTGGTGCGCCTGATGCATCGATGCAGCCAGCTCCCAGCTCACAGATAAGCCCCAGTACAGGTCACCCC
>CALKXZ010000324.1 GCA_938003775.1 uncultured Granulosicoccus sp.
GGTTGACCGATTGGGCACCCCATCAAATTCTATGACATACGGTCGAGTTGATGATGTCGGGTTCACCATCTGAAAAAGTACATAGCCATTGTCGGCCCTGCAGGCATTGAGAATAGTAACCTCAGGCGCACTGACAACAGGTACCGGCTCATTGCATTTTATAGTCAGATTGGTTGACAGAACAACGGTACCATTGCGTTTAACTACGGCAGAATATTCACCGGCAGGGCGACCCGTTATGGGAATTCTTCCCCAGTCTCCTGCAGCGATTGTGGATTGCCGTGCTGATTGACCTTGTAGTTCATATCGATACAAATTGGAGACTGCTGAATTGTTAACAATGTTCAGGTCAATACGACCATTTCCAGCGAGACACGATGTGACTAAATTTATCGAATCGGGTATCGGATTCTGAGCAGGCGGAAGTCCAACAACCTCCTGCTTTAACTGATAAGCACGAATGTAGTCCACTTCAAGCTGAGCTGGAAAAGACGCTGTAACCGGGCCTACGAAATTTCCTCCTACAGCAAGATTGGCGATGATATACATCAATTGTGTCGATACATTTGGTGACTCTAACGTACGAACAACCACACCATCGATATACCACTTGATAACACCTGGCTCCCACTGCACACCATAGGTATGAAAACCGTCAGAATAGGCTCCAGTAGCCTTTGTTGTTGTCGTGGCTGATGAAATCAGCTGACCATTGCTGGCCCAATAGTGATAAGAATGGTGAACGATATCCGGGCGGCTTCCAACCACCTCAAGAATATCTATTTCGGGCTGTGGACCTACATAATAGCCATTGAGCAACCAGAATGCAGGCCAAAGCCCACCACCTTCAGGAATCTTTGCGCGCATCTCGACATAACCATTTACGAACTTGAACGCCTCGTAAGAAGTTATAACTCCCGAGGTGTAGCCAGGCGTCCAGGCATCAAGATAATCGGTGTCATACTGATGTGTGGGATACAGAGCAATTTCTGCATCGTCAGGCATAGCAGGTAAGTCAACAGCGGCCACTGTGTCAGCTACTATTTTCAGCGTACCGTCATATACTTGTAAAGGTGATAGAGGGTAGTTTGAATGCGACTCACTTTGATCGATATAGATTTGCTCTTCGTTGTTAATACCCAAGTACGGACCCCACAGATAATCTGTTTTCCACTTCGAATAGTCCAGCTGCGAACCGGAGAATTCGTCAGAAAACATCAATTGGTAATCGGACTGCAGAATCGCTGGTGTAACCAATGCTGGGGGTTTTTGCGAATAGCCTCGTATATAGTCAATCTCAAACACCGCTGGGAAAGGTGTTGAGGAATCTGGTGATCCTGGCCATTGGCCACCTACTGCAAGATTAGCTATCAGATACATCGATTGCTTGGCGACTACATAATCATCGTTAGTGACTCTGTGTACCTCCACGCCATCCACAAACCACACTAAATCGGTAGGTGTCCATGACACGCCATAGGTGTGAAAGTCTTGAGAAAAGTCGGCTCCCTGTGTCTTGAATGTATCTGTAGATATCAATGCCCAGTTATTCTGGATATCAAAGTAATGGTAGGTATGATTTACTTCATTCAAGTTCTGTCCCAGATATTCCATGACATCGATCTCTGGTACATCTTCTACATATTTGCTGGTTAACAACCAAAACGCTGGCCACAATCCTTGGCCACTCGGAACTTTGGCTCGAATTTCGAAGTAGCCATGAGTCACGTTGAAGCTATTAACTGTGGAGATTAATCCAGACTGATATCCACGATTCGCAGGATCGTAGTCTGGATTGTGCGTGTACTCGGGATAATTGGACCAGACTGGATCATTTGCTGCAGGCTGCGGGGGTGCAACGCCAGTGACCGAATTCGGATTGGCGATAATCCTGAGCGTATCGGATGTGAATTCGAAGGGTGAGTTGACTGACCCAGAGTTAATACCATTTACATCCAGGTAGTACTGTTCCTCCAGATTAGTCCGCACATATGGCCCCCACAATGGAGATGTACTCCAGACATCCGGATCAAGGCTTCCGGTGTTAAATTCATCAGAGAACAGGAGTTCGAAATTTGACAAATCGGGACTGGCGGCAAGACTGTGCTGAGGAGCCCAGACAACCAATGCTATTAGTACTTGAAATATGAAGCGAAAAAACATATCAGAACCTAGTGTCGATCTGTTAGCGAAAGCGTCTAAACCGCAATCCTTTCTAGAAGATTGTATCGCGGCATCAATCTCAGGGCTGTGTATCGATGCATTTTTCAGCAATAATTTTAAGCACTGCAAGTGCATTTAGAGTCATTGCTGGGAGTAGGTACTGCAAAGCTAATAAATTCAGATGCTCTTTGTTCTCATAGTAGTGGTGGTAGGCAAATGTCCGTCTATTATCAGTGTGAATATTGGGCACATCCGTACCCATCAGACTAATAAAGCGGACTACGCCAAAAGTTCACCAACATCTTAAATCAAGCTGGTTGTGCCAGTCGCTCCTGCTCGAGTACTTCTAGTTGCTCTACGCTACTTGAATGTGTAAACGCCAAATTCATCAAGAGGCTGCGCACCTGTTCGCCATCTTGTTCAGTAACGGCCTGTCTTAGTTGATCAAGCCTGGAACCGAGCTCTGACCAATCAATCCAGGCCTCATCAGCGCTAAATATTTTAGCTATACTAGTTTCACAATCAGAGTCATTGATAAAGAGTTCCTCGTACATTTTTTCCCCTGGCCTTAATCCCTCCACTACAATATCAATATCGTGTATTTCACCAGTATCGCGTCTTAACTTTTTGCCGTACAAACGAACCATGGTCATTGCCAGCTCTTCAATGCGTACAGGCTCGCCCATATCCAGCACGAATACATCGCCACCCTGTGCTATAGCGCTGGCCTGCAACACAAGCTGCGACGCTTCGGGGATCGTCATAAAGTAACGTGTCACATCGCTATGCGTCAAAGTGATGGGCCCACCTGCTTCAATCTGTTTTTTGAACTTGGGTACCACCGAACCTGAAGAGCCCAGTACATTGCCAAAGCGCACCATAGATATTCGTGTTGTGTTTTGTTCCCGTGCTTTGGCCTGCAGAACTAGTTCAGCCACCCGCTTGCTCGCACCCATGGCATTGGTTGGCCGTACAGCCTTGTCAGTGGATATCAATACAAAATCTGATACACCATGTGCAATGGCAGCATCCAGTACTGTAAGAGTGCCAAACACATTTGTGTTTGCCCCTTGATCCGGTTGCGCCTCCACAATCGGTACATGCTTGTAGGCGGCTGCGTGATATACCGTATCGATGCACTCATCCCGCATCAACCGCTCAATACGATTTTTGTTTAATACTGACCCCAACACAGGCTGAAACCGGCCAGGGATATTCTCGTTCTGTAAAGCTACAACTGCATTCAGATCTTCTGTTATGTGGTACAAATTAGCTTCGGTATTGTCCAGCACAATCAGCTTTTTCGGAGACAATGCCATGATCTGCCGGCAAAGCTCCGAACCAATCGACCCACCACCACCAGTGACCAGCACAGTCTTACCCGAAACGCGTAGCCCCATCAAATCATGGTTTGGTGTGACTTCAACTCGCCCCAGAATGTCGGCAATAGATACATCTCTAATGTCATCGGCCTTGGCTCGACCAGACATCAATTCGTCGACACTTGGCATCGTCTGTATCGGCAATCCAACCGCTTCAAGAGCAGCCAGTTTGCGCTGGTACTCAGCACCACTAACCGACGGCATGGCCAGTACTATCCGATTCACATCCCGTTTATTCAATTCATTCTTAAGCTTACCGTGTGTACCGGGTAGTACCGCCAGCCCAGATATAGTTGTGCCTTGCAAATGCACATCATCATCAAGAAACACGACAGGTCGATACTGGTTACCCACTCGCAGCATATTAGCTAATTGCTGACCTCCATCGCCAGCACCATAAATGGCAATGGGTTCGCCTTTTGTTTCTACATTGAACATGCTCCGCCACATCATTCTCAATCCAGCCGTTCCACAAACCGCCAGTAAACCGTAAATGACGAACAAGGATCGCGGGTTGACTCTGTCGGGGGGAATCAAAAACATCACCAGAATAAGTAATGCTGCAGATGCCAAACAGCCCTTCACTAATTGCTTGAACAACGCATAGTTGGTCGATCGAATGACCCATTTGTAAACACCCAACGCTGCGAATATACCCACCGACAACACCGGCATGAGCACAAACAAATACCAGGTGTGCCTGAAATCACTGAACAGCTCACCGTGGCGCAGCGAATAGGCCAGCCACAACGATGCCATGATCAACACGGCGTCCACCGTGATGCTGAGCGCCTGCTTGCGCCCACGCCCGGTACTGCCCAAATTGTAAAGTAGGCGATTAAGCGTGAACGAAAACCGTCCCAGCTTGCTGATCGCGCTCTGGTGCTGCGTCATTAAGATAGCGCTCGTATTATTTTTTGTGCAACTACTGTAATTATCCGCATTGAAAATAGGCCGGTCAACGTTGAGACGTCACACTAATTGACCACTGCTAACGCCCGAATGCGCATCAGTCCAGGATTGCATAACTCAAATCTTGAAAAAGTGAACAATTGTGGTCGGTCAAATCAAAATGTGCATTATATCACGCTTAGTTCAACCGAAAACTGTAGCTGTGTCAAATGACAATAGGTAGTGCAATTGTAGCGGTAAGCTCTGGGCTGACGGAATATTGCTAATGTTAAGGCAATGCGTCCAATGACTATTCCCTGCCATACGCATCAACCACCCTGACGATATCTTCCTCGCCCAAATAGGAGCCAGACTGCACTTCAATGAACTCGAGAGGAGCTCGTGACCAGGATTGTAAAGTCGATGCATCTTACCCACGAGAATATAGGTGGACTGATTTTCCGATAACAGTCTTTCCTCCTCGCCCACAGTCACAACAGCCGTGCTGCTGACTACAACCCAATGCTCGGCCAAGAAACAGCGGCCGGTGTCGATCAGCTCGGCAGCTTTTATGGCATCCGGTTTTTCAATAAAACGACTGACCTCTATAACACCAGAGCCTGGAAACAGCTCACCGGCAGCCCCAAAGTAGCCGTTCCCCATTTCAGAGCGACTCTGTTGAATGCCCAACGTCACCAGATTGCCACCTTTGGCAGTCTGCACCATTTTACTCAAAGCGTCGGTGAATGCGTCAGTATCAGGAATCAGATGATCCGCTGGCATAACGACCAGTACTGCATCATTATCTTGTTCACTGGTGTACCACGCAGCTGCGGCAATGGCGGGCGCTGTGTTTCTGGCCGCAGGCTCCAACAAAATGTTTAAATTGAGGCATGCTCGGATAAGAGCACTTTTAGCTCATAACCTCTGACCCGCAAAATCGCTCTGACTGACTTACACCTGTGTCTTTTATACTTATCATTATTATTGCCGTCGTCGGCTGGCTCCTGTACTCGCTGTATTTGAAGCAACTGCTGGCTCAGGGCAAGGCCGGGCACGTAAAAATAGCCCTGATCGTTGTCGGGCTGCTGTTTCTGCTGATGGCTGCCACAGGACGCGCTCATGCGCTTTTCGCCATCATCGGTGCCGCATTGACACAGGTTATGCGCCTGGCCCCACTGTTAATTCGGTTTGCCCCGTTTCTGAAACGTTATCTGGGTGCAGGCGCTGGCGCGGTATCGGGCGCCGGGGCGGCTGGCCAGAGCTCGGAAGTCTCCACCGCCACCCTGGTGCTCTCGCTTGATCACACCACCGGACAAATTCAGGGCCGGGTGCTGGCTGGCGAATACGCCGGGCGGTCTCTGGCCACCCTGACCTTGCCCGAACTGCAACGATTGCATGCCCATTGCCTTGCCCAGGACATTGAAGCCTGTCGGCTGCTGGAAACCTACATTCAGCG
>CALKXZ010000325.1 GCA_938003775.1 uncultured Granulosicoccus sp.
TGCCCATGTTTCACTGCAACGGCTGGTGTTTTCCATGGTCGCTGGCGGCCAATGCCGGTACCAGCGTGTGTACACGGACCATCAATGCAGAAACGATTTATCACAGCATCGATACCCATGGTGTTACTCACTTCTGCGGTGCACCGATCATCTTGAATTATATTATTAATGCCGACCCTGCTGTGGTCAAAACGCTTCCACACGTGGTCAATATCATGACCGCCGCCGCCCCGCCACCTGCCAGCGTACTGAGCAGTATTGAAGCACTTGGTTTTCATGTAACGCACACCTACGGCCTGACTGAAACCTACGGGCCAGCCGTTATGTGCGCCTGGAACCCAGATTGGGACGCGTTACCGAATGAGGAACGCGCCAGACTCAAATCACGGCAAGGTGTGCGTTATCAGGTGCTGGATGAACTGGACGTATTGGATCCGGACACACTCGAACCGGTACCCCGCGATGGCAAGAGTATAGGTGAGGTTATGTTCAGAGGTAACATCGTGATGCGTGGCTACTTTCAGAATGAGCAGGCCAATAACGAGGCGTTTAGAGGTGGGTGGTTTCACAGTGGCGACCTGGCCATCATGGACCCCGATGGCTATCTGCGAATTCTTGACCGGTCTAAAGACATCATCATCTCCGGCGGCGAAAACATATCATCCATCGAAATAGAGGATGTGTTGTATGCGCACCCGGCGGTGCTGGAAGCGGCGGTTGCCGCCAAAGCGGACGAACAATGGGGCGAGACACCCTGCGCTTTCGTGACACTTAAACACGGCGAATCTGTCAGTGAAGATGATCTGATTGCCTGGTGCCGTGACAAGCTGGCGCACTTCAAATGTCCGAAAACCATTGTTTTTCGGGAGCTGCCCAAAACATCCACGGGCAAGATTCAAAAATTCAAACTACGTGAATGGGCCAACGCGTTGTAACTGTCTGACACAAGAGACCTCACTTTACACACAGTCCAGATGTTAAACCTTCAGAGCGCGTGATCAATAACCAATCTGCAGAAAAAAGCCCGGTTATACACCGGGCCTTGTGCGATTAGCACAGGTTCTTATCCAATCGAGAACCGACTTTTCATCAATCGATCAAGCCAGGTCATCAGCACACCGTCTACCGTGCTTTGCACACCAATCGACAGCTTCTGCATCAGGTTCTTCTTTTCCTTGTACTTCACCATCAGCACATCGCGCTCTTCGCAGGCATCAATCAGGTATTGATCGCTGGTGGATAAATGATCGGCCAGATTCAAGTCCAGGGTATCCTGGCCAGACCAGATTTCACCCGTGGCTACCGCCTCTATATCCAGGTTCGGACGCCGTTTACCCACGTATTGCTTGAACTGACCATGAATGCGCTCAATATCCTCTATAAATTTTTGCCGACCTTCATCCGTATTCTCACCAAACACGGTTAAGGTTCGTTTGTATTTACCAGCCGTGAGCATTTCAAAGTCAATGTTCATTTCTTTGAGTAAGCGATGAAAGTTGGGAATTTGCGCCACGACACCAATGGATCCCAAAACGGCAAATGGTGCTGCAATTAATTTGTCAGCAACACAGGCCATCATGTAACCACCGCTGGCCGCTACCTTGTCAACACAGATGGTCAAGGGTATTTGTTTATCGCGAATTCGATCAAGCTGTGAGGCTGCCAGACCATAGGACGTCACCATGCCACCACCACTTTCTAAGCGCACCACTATCTCATCCTCTGGCGTGGCACAGGTCAGAACAGCGGTAATCTCTCGGCGCAGTTTTTCAACCTCACTGGCGCGGATATCGCCGTCAAAGTCCATCACATACAAACGCGGACGCAAATTTTCAGGCACGATAGTCTCTCCTGCCCCACGCTGTTTTTTGGCTTTCTTTGCAGCTTGTTTAGCCGCCTTTTTCTCGGCCTTGTCAGCCGCTTTTTTGTCCTTCTCTGCTTGCTTTTGCTGGAATGGTTCCAGTAGCGATAACGAAAAGGCGTCTTTCATGTCATCGAGGCGCTCATTGTATTTCTTGATCTGAATATGTCCGCCACTATCACCGTCGGGTGAGTGCCGACTGCGCATGGCGGCAGCAACAATGCTCATCAATATCACAACCACAGCAACGACAAACGTCAGTGTCTTGAGAAAGAAAAGTCCGTACTCGTAAAAAAATTCGGCCACACAGCTCCCCTTGCTTAACGAAATGAGATGGGTATTAAGTATTATGAATGAACCAGCACTGATGAATGCGCTGTTTGCGTTGGAAATCTCGATCTAGGGACCACTTACTTTTGTTCTCTACGCGAATTCCAGGTCGCGAGCCATCTTGTAGCGAGGCATCCAGTTTGAAGCGCCGGTTGTTGTTAGAAAATATCAGTGTACCGCCCGGTGCCAACACATGCAGACACGACTCTATTGCGCGAACGTGGTCGCGTTGTACGTTCCAGTCATCCTCTAGCGCACTGGAATTTGAAAATGTGGGTGGATCCAGCAGTATCAAGTCAAAGCGTGCGTCATCGCTTATGCCCACAGCGGCGCTGTGTAACCAGGTGAGGACATCCTGGCGAACCACTTCGTGCCGTTGCTGCGCAGCGTTATTACGGTCCAGATTACGCATCGCCCATTGGCAATAGCGCTTGGATGTATCTACCGATACGCTACTGGCTGCACCACCGGTAACCGCGGCGACTGTTGCCGTCGCTGTATAGGCAAACAAATTCAAAAAGCGCCTGCCAACGGCGTTTTTCTGGATATAGCGACGCACCGGACGGTGATCAAGAAACAATCCTGTGTCCAGGTAGTCCGTGAAATTTACCTCCAGCGAGGCGCCCAATTCATGGATGTACGACACCGAAGCAGCGGTTCCCAGTTTTTCATACTGAGTAAGACCGGATTTCACCTCACGCACTTTTAAATGCACACGTGCCGCTGATACACTCAGGGTGTCTGGAATAATGCGCATCAAGGCATCCAGCCGTGCCTGTGCCATGGCACGATTAACACTCGAGGGTGCTTGGTATTCTTGGACGACACAATGCAGGTGCTCAGCATTGTAGATATCAACAGCAACAGCGAACTCGGGCAGATCAGCATCGTATAGTCGGTACGCCTGAATGTCGTTCTGTTTAATCCAGCCCTTCAGGGCGCGCTGATTTTTTTTCAAACGATTGGCAAACGGTGTGGCATCGACCAGAGTATGATCCGCGGCATATTGATCGTCAGCGGCTGGCACGGCGGCCTCTGAATATCCGCTTTGATGGGGCGCTGGTTGAGTGCTTGGCGTTATCTGATGACTATTTGCATTGCGTGGGCCGCGGTACAAATTCGCTTGCGGGTGAGCTGCCGCTGGAATCTGGCCACTGAGCAATACGCAGTCAATGCCGCCGTTGCGAGCCGTCAGTTGTTTGCTCAGCGGCAATCGCGCATGGGCATAAGGTGCTGCCTGCGCCGTAAACAGAACGCAGTGCCAACCCGCGTATGAGCGACTGAGTTCTGCCCCCAAATCACTGTAAAAATCAGCGTCCCCAGCAAGCCGTTCTCCATACGGCGGATTGGTCACCAACAAACCTGGAGTGTCGGTGGATAGAGCAGCCGGACGACCATGCGACAGCGGCTGGTGCATCACCTCCACTGTGCGCTCCAGACCGGCTTGCTGAAGATTGTGACGACAATGTTCAATCGCTTGCGCATCGTGATCCGCTCCCACAATCTGCACGGGGGATGGTCGCGTTGCTGACACCGCTTCGGCCCGCACTGACTCCCATAGCGCCGCATCGTGCCCTTTCCACCCGGTGAATCCGAAATAATCGCGCAACAAACCAGGGGCCTGATGGCAAGCGATCATCGCCGCTTCGATCAGCAAGGTACCCGATCCGCACAGAGGATCCACCAAAGGCAAACCCTGCTCAACATCCTCTGACCAGCCCGCCGCCAGCAACACCGCTGCTGCCAAGTTCTCCTTTAACGGCGCGAGTCC
>CALKXZ010000326.1 GCA_938003775.1 uncultured Granulosicoccus sp.
GTCCGTTCGTATCCCTCTCGTCGCGTTCTATTTCGCCAACTGCGTCCAGTCCGCCCCCGACTCCGTTCGAATTCGGTACGACGTCGCGTTCCTCCTCGAGTGGGCCCATCGTTGCCGCCGTTCTCACGTTGGCTGTTGAATGACGCGCAGCAACAGAGCCTGGACGCATGCTTGGCGCGACGCAGTCGGGGCGAACCGCTGGCGTATATCACTGGCATTCGCGAATTTTGGTCACTGCCGTTGTCTATAGGACCCGGTGCGTTGGTGCCCCGCCCAGATACCGAACTCCTGGTGGAACAAACCCTGAACCTACTTCCACGCCTACCGGCGGGCTGCATCATAGAATTGGGTACCGGGTCTGGTGCTATCGCCTTAGCGTTAGCGCAGGAAATTGATGACCGATTAATTGTTGCGTTTGAAAAATACGATCAGGCCATCGCGATTGCCAGACGCAACATCGAACAGCTGGGCAAGGGTCGTGTGAGCCTTGTGCAAGCGAACTGGTTGGATGCCACGCGCAATGATTGCGCTGCATTGGTTATTGCCAACCCGCCGTATCTGGCTACTAACGATCCGCACTTGCCCACACTGGGTTACGAACCACGCACGGCCTTGGTAAGCGGTAACACCGGTCTTGAGGATATCGAACAACTGATCCATGCCACCCAATCCGTTGGGCGCCCCGGTAGTGCCTTACTGCTCGAACACGGGGCCACACAAGGCGCTGCTGTCAGATCGCTGTTGGCGCACTACACTTACACCCAGATTGACACTGCAAGAGACCTTGCCGGTCATGAACGAATAAGCGTTGGTTTTATTGCGGACTGTGTTTCATGAGTAAGGATCTACAGCAGAACCCGGTTTTTGCAGCTATTGACTTGGGTTCTAACAGTTTTCATATGATGATCGCTGAGCCTGAAGGCGATTCGATCCGAAAAATTGACAGCCTGCGAATGCCCACGCGATTGGGAGCCGGACTGGACAAGAACAAACGCCTGACACCAGAGACAGAGAAGCTGGCACTGGAGGCCATGGCTCAATACGCTGAGCGATTGCGCGATGTCCCGCGCAAAAACATACGCATTGTCGGCACCAATACGTTACGACGTGCCAGAAACAGGGAGCACTTCATGCGTGAGTCGGCGCGCCTGATGGGCAAGCCGATAGAAATCATTTCTGGCCGCGAGGAAGCGCGGCTCATCTACTCGGCTGTATCGCATACGTTTCCTGACAACCAGCGACAACGCCTGGTCATTGATATTGGCGGCGGTAGTACCGAAATGGTGGTGGGCAAAGGCTTCAATGCCACCTTGATGGAGAGTGTCAATATGGGTTGTGTCAGTTACACCAAACTCTATTTAGGTGAGAGTAAAAAGCTAACCGCTGCCAGTTTGAAAATTGCCACCTTAGAGGCACAACTGGAACTGCAGCCACTGATGATGGCTTATAAGCAGATCGGTTGGGATGAGGTGATTGGTTGTTCGGGCACCATAAAGGCGACCGCTCGCATGTTGTCCGAACTGTCTCTGACCGATGGCACCATCACCCGCGAGGGCTTGAGTAAGCTGATCAAATTGATGATCAAAGCCGGTAGTGTGGAGGCGATGAATCTGACCAGCGTCAGTCAAAATCGGGCACAGGTGGTGGCAGGCGGTATAGCTGTACTGCGGGCCATTATGAAAACGCTGGGCATAGATGCCTTGCAGGCCAGCCAGGTTGCTCTGCGCGAAGGGTTGATATTCGACATGCTGGGCAAGGCCGAACATATCGACATTCAAAGCCAAACCATCACCAATTTAACCACGCGCTACTCCATAGACATCCGGCAAGCAACGCGTGTGCAAAACACCGCGACCAAACTGTTTCACCATGTGGCAAAGCGCTGGAATTTAGAACCTGAAACCGATCTGGAGCTGCTGATATGGGCGGCAAAACTGCACGAACTGGGTATGGGAGTTGCGCACACGCAATATCACAAGCACGGGGCCTACATCATTGAAAACTCGGACTTACTGGGTTTTACGTTAGCCGAACAAACCGCATTGGCGTTGCTGGTGCGTTTCCATCGTCGCAAGATCGATAACCACGCGTTCGACGCGTTGCCGGACGAGGAACGCGACAGACTGTTGCTGCTACTGGGCATTCTTCGGCTGGCAGCTCTGTTGCATCGCGGCCGCTATGATGAATCACTGGACGAGGTCAATGTGCGTGTTAAAGATGGTCAGATAACTGTGGTAGCGCCACAGGCATGGCTAGATGAGCACCCACTGACCTACGCTGAACTACAAGCAGAGGCCGAACGGCTTACTCACGTTAATATCAAGCTAAAATCTGAAAAGAACGGCTGATGAATGTGATCAGAATCAGTCATCCAGTCGCCCGCCTCTGTAGCGCGATATAAGGAACTGCTGGGCACTGAAAGCATCGGCCTTGCCCGAGGACAGACGATCGTAGCGACCGTTTACATTCTGCTGCCAGGCATAGCTGTTGTCTTTTAAATACACATCCAGACACTCCTCCTTAACCCGTGCCAGCGATTCGCCCTCTAGTGGTACGGCAATTTCTACACGATTAAAAAAATTCCTCGGCATCCAGTCTGCACTGCTGATATACAGCTTCTCTTTGCCCTGGTTCAGGAACCAAAACACGCGCGAGTGTTCAAGAAAGCGACCCAGCACCGACACCACGCGTATGTTCTCTGACAGACCAGGCACACCGGCCTTTAACGTACAGATACCACGCACCACCAGATCCACCTTCACCCCGGCGCTTGACGCTTTGTACAAGGCTTCAATCACACCTGGGTCAACCAGAGAATTCATCCGCGCAATAACATGGCCCTTGCCCCCTTCCCTAGCCACCCGAGTTTCATTCGCGATACGTTCAACGATAAACCCGTGCAACTTGAACGGTGCCTGCACCAACTGCTTTAAGGTCAGCGTCTGTCCGAGTCCAGTCAGTTGAGTAAACACACGGTGCACATCTTCTGTAATGGCCTTATTGTTGGTCAGCATGCTTATATCGGTATAGGCACGTGCTGTTGTCGCGTGATAATTACCCGTCCCAACGTGCACATACTTAACCAGTTTTTTCTTCTCGCGTCGTACCACTAACAGCATTTTTGCGTGGGTTTTGAATCCCACCACGCCGTACACAACCTGAATACCGGCCTCCTGCAGCTGCGTCGCAAGCTTAATATTAGCGGCCTCGTCAAAACGCGCCCGTAGCTCTATAACAACCGTAATATCCTTACCCGCTTGAGAGGCCTCCATCAGTGAACTGACAAACGCCGACTCATGACCAGTGCGATACAGTGTTTGTTTGATCGCCAGTACGTCAGGGTCAGCAGCAGCCTGTCGTACCAACTCGATAACCGGTACATAGGACTCATAGGGATGGTGAAACAGAATGGTTGATCGCTGAGCGATATTCTCAAAGATGCTACAACCAGATTCAAACGCCGGTGCCACCTGCGGCGTGAAGGACGGGTATTTAAGGTCCGGTCTATCAATTTCGTCCGGTATTGAAAACAGTCTGTTTAGGTTAACCGGTCCATTAACGCGATACACCTCGGCAGGCTCAAGTCGGAACTGGCGCTGCAAATAGCGAACAATACGGTTGGGGCAGTTGGCAGCCACTTCCAGTCTAACTGCCTGGCCGAAGTTACGTTGCACCAGTTCACTCTCCAGCGCACGTCGCAGATTAGCAACCTCCTCTTCCGATACATACAAGTCACTGTTACGCGTGACCTTAAACTGATACACACCCAAAGGCTCCATGCCGCTGAACAGCGAGCTGATTTGCGAATGCACAATGGATGATAAAAACACAAAGCCATCACGCACACCACAGATCTCCAACGGCACACGAATGACCCGAGGCAGGGAACGCGGAGCACGCACCAAGGCGAAACCGGAATCTCTGCCAAACGCATCCACACCACGCAAGTCAATAATAAAGTTAAGACTCTTGTTGGTGAGTCTTGGAAACGGGTGTGCTGGGTCCAGACCCAAGGGGCTGAGTACTGGGGCTATGTCACTGATAAAGAAATCTTTGATCCATTCACTGATCTCGGGTGTCCAGCTCTTGCGAGGGAAGAAGCGTATATCCTGACCGGCCAGTTCGGGAATCAACACATCGTTGAGTAAGCTGTATTGTTTTTCAACCAATGCATGGGTTTCACGCTCAATAGCCGACATCTCTTGGGACGGTGAAAGTCCGTCAATACCGGCGCCTTCAATGCCTCCTTCAATCTTCTGTTTCAAACCCGCAACACGAATCTCGAAAAATTCATCAAGGTTACTGCTCGATATACACAGAAACCTGAGCCGTTCAAGTAATGGTACGTGTGGATCGCTGGCCAATGCCAGCACACGTTCATCAAAGGCCAGAAAGCTCAGCTCACGATTTGCCAACGGCAAGTCGCAGTATCTGTTGCGTGACCAGCGCTCTGGCAGCACTTGCATTTTATCTGCCTTTTTGTCGTTCACCTTTGTTCTCCGTGACTGTCCAGATAAGACTGCGCAGCAGCATGCAGTAATGGATAAAAGGCACCGAAGGGTTCATGCAGTTGGTCTCTGAGTGGTTCCAGTTGATTCTGAGACAAAGCAAGCACGTTAAAACGGTGTGATCTTTGTGAAATACGGGCAAGCGTCAACTCTATCGATGCCAGCTTATTGTTGTTCTGCAAGATGCCCTCACGTTGCATTACCATCAAGAACCGCTGCAAGGGCTCTGGCAGTACATCGTGGTATTCAAGTAATGATGCATGTACATTTTCAGCGTGTTCGTCCAGTGTTTTGGCACTGTACAGTGGCCAGTGCTCGGCCAGATAATGATCAAACAGTACATCAATGACAATACCGGAAAATCGACGAGGCACATCTTTCATACCTGCGCGCACGGCTTGAAAACCTGTGTATGTGTCGGTATAGCTGTCAAGATGTCTGTGCAAACGTATTCCGCGCTCCACCATCAGCGGAAAATGAGAAAGCTGACTGCCGCGCACGAAGTCGCCACAGAACTGGCCGGTAACCAATGCCGGGTTATTAAATCCCAACAAGGAGTGGGCCAGAAAGTTCATATCAGTGCCAGGAGTCCAGAGCAGGTGCCTATTTTAGGCTAACACGGTATCCTTGGTCCTATGGACTTAACACCTGAACAGCGATACAGCCGCCACATCAGTCTGCAGCAAATTGGCGAAAACGGGCAACAGCAACTGGCTGACAGTCATATACTGATTGTTGGCTTGGGCGGACTCGGCTCACCAGCAGCGCTGTACCTGGCAGCTGCTGGCATTGGTCGTTTAAGCTTTGCTGATTTCGATACTGTCGAACTATCCAACCTGCAGCGGCAAGTCGCCCACACCACAGCGCGCGTCGGCCAGCTTAAAACTGACTCTGCAAAAGATGCCTGCCTGCAGATCAATCCCGATTGCCATATCAATACACTGGACTTCGCATTGGAGGAACAGGAGCTAAAGATACTCATACCTGATTGCACCGCGGTGCTGGATTGCAGCGACAACTTTCCGACTCGCTTCGCTGTTAATGCCGCCTGTGTTGAGCACAAGGTACCGCTGATCAGTGGTGCAGCAATTCGTTTTGATGGGCAAATCAGCGTTTACGATGCGCGGCAACCCGACGCACCGTGCTACCGCTGCTTGTATAGCGACGGTGAAAACAGTGTGGATACATGCGCACAAGCTGGCATCCTCGGACCTGTCGTGGGTATGGTGGGTTGCGTGCAGGCTATCGAGGCAATCAAACTTATCTGTGGTATCGGCGATTCACTGTCAGGCAGGCTAGTATTGTTCGACGGATTGTCTATGGACTGGAATGAGATCCAGCTAAGAAAAAATCCGAATTGTCCTGTTTGCCACTGACACTGCCTTTGCCTTTTTTATTGCGATCAATGCGCAACTGACTTTGATAGTGTGTTGATCACAACCACACCGGCAATGATCAGCGCAATACCCACTAACGCAGGTGTGTCCAGCGATTGCTTGAACACCAGGTAGCCAATAATCGATATCAACACGATCCCAGCGCCTGACCAGATCGCGTAGACAATGCCCACTGGAATGGTCTTTAGCGCAAAGGACATGAAGTACAGAGCGGCAATGAACGACACGACGCAAAGCGCCGAGGGCATCAATTTACTGAAACTGTCCGAGTACTTAAGTGCTGAGGTGCCAACAACTTCGCACACGATTGCCATGGCCAGATAAACCCAGTGCATCATGACGACCACTGGGGCTCTGTGATTGCTGGTCCTGACCATGGCACAACACTAGAATCGATACTCAGCGTCCAAATCGTGCAGAGGGCTTGAATACCTCGCGTTGATAGACGCGGATGTAATCGGTTTCAAGCTGAATCGGGAACAGATCTGGGTTGCTCGCGTCCGGTGTCGGTGCCCAAGCGCTGCCTGCCACCAGATAGTTAACCAAGTTCATTGGCTGACGCGAAACCTGAGGTCCAAACAGGCGCTTCACTTCACGCCCATCGATATACCAGATGACCAGTTGCGGCTCCCACAAAACACCGAAGGTATGCCACTCACCGTTATCAGCATAGGCACCACCACCTGGTTTCTTAAACGACATGGTAGGTGCAGATCGAGTCAACCCGGTATTCGGATCACCAAAATGGTAGGTTTGAAACGCATCGGGGGCGCCGAACGGGTTTTCGCCCAGGTACTCAATGATGTCTATTTCCGGTGCGTGAAAATTCACGCCTTCTCCGGCATAGCGGTGATACAGGTAAAAACTGGACAGCGCACCGGGTGTACCACTGACCTTGAGTCGACCTTCTGTATAACCATAAACAAATTGAAATTTGTCGTGGCTAGACAGCGCACCGGATAGAAACTCGCAACGATCCAGACCCGTCGGGTCCTCTTCCTCGCACACCGGTGGCAGGTTTTCACGCAGCTCATCTGGGACCGGCACAGCGTTGATCAACATCGATTCGCCAGTGAACGTGAACGGGTCATAGCCAAAATCAGGATTTTCTTGTGTATTCACAAAGTACTGCTGCTCACCATTGATGATGCGCGAGTCGCCCCAGGTCAGACCGGTCTGCCATTTCTCTTCATCAATCGAATCACCATTGAATTCATCAGAGAACACCAGGTCAAATTCATCCAACCAGTAACTCACAGCGGACAAGTCGTTGTCATTGACGAAGGTATCGTCTTGCGCCTTGTACAGATCTCGATATAACGGCAGCGGTGCGTTCCGATCGAGAAAATACGTAATTTCTAATGGCTCGGATGCGACCGATTCCTGACCTTCGTTGTCAGTAGCAGTCACTTCATACACGTATGTCTCACCGGGTCTGGGCTGATTGTTTGAGCACTGATGTACTCGATCGTCAAACCGGGTGAAATTGCAGTCGATAAAAGAAGTGGTACTCCAGTACTTATCAATTTCAGCCTGGCTTCCACCGTTTGGATCGCTCTGGTCTTGTCTGATGATGTACTGCACTCCATCGCTTCGGTAAATGGTGTACTGAACTACTTCACCATCATCATTAGCCGGTGCCCAACTGAATTCTGCCCAATTGTTGGAGACCAGATCCAGCCGCAGATTCTTTGGCTGGGTAGGCGGACCCCCGGCAACTGGGGCTTCGTTGTCGGTCTCAAGGAATGAGCCAAACGGATCTTGAGCGTTTGTTGGTGGTAGCGGGTCTGCAAATGGGTCACGCAGTGGCGGCACGCTGGGTGGTGGCAATGTGTCTGGATCGGCACCTGGATCTGGGTTTCCGTCCGGGTCTGGATCTGGATCTGGATCTGGATTAACGTCCGGGTCCGGGTTAACGTCTGGGGCTGGGTTGCCGCCAGGATCGGGGTCAGCATCTGGATCCGGCAGGCCCTTTACTGGAAAAAATGTTGACGTCGTCTCATCAATTCCCAGATTTTCATAGCGTGTGCCGGTTGTGTGGTTGATGACATTATAGGTTCCGGCTGTCACATCACAGCCATCGCCTCCCTCACAGACCGACAAGTAGGGATCAATTGTCTGTACCTGATACCAACCGTTATCCGGCCAGGTCAAAGTGAGTCCTGCAATACGCAACCCGGCCTCAGTGGCGGTATCGTCCACTTCCACCGATTCAAATCGCTGTCCAGTCGTGTGGTTAATAACAATGTAGGTGCCCGGATCGACCGTGCAAGACCGGCTTCCCGCGCATATGGCTTCATAGGATGTTGAATCCTGCACTTGGTACCAACCATCATCGGGCCAAGAAATGACATTTCCTGTGACCACAGGCGTTGCCGATGCGGCGGAAGCGGTTGCCAGTGCAACCCCAAGCCACAGACGGCTAACATAATGCAGGGGTCGGGTCGCTTTTTGCCGAGTTATAGTGGGAGTAGCGTGCATGGCATCCGTGGCTAACATACTCATCGTTGACTTCTCTCAATTGTCTCGGTTGCGCGAAGTATACGCCAGACGATTGTGCAGACTCGAATGCAAAAGCGCTTTCCACCCAAATTTTTACCTTACAGATTGTTCAAGCTCGGCCATGCGCGCACTGGTGCACACTTTAGCTGTAGCACTATAATTCACGACTGGCTCATCCAGGCTCAGATCAATGCTGCTCTGAACGCGACACTCTCAGGCAATGACTTAATGCCGCGTCACAGGTAACGGTTTTTGATTATCGCCCGTTGCTGTGTCCTGAGTTGCTAGCCCTTTAAACAATGCGGCCACATCGACCGAGTCATAGGTATACAGGCTGTCGCAAAATTCGCAAGTGATCTCCACATTACCCTGGTCAATCAGAATGCTCTCGATCTCTGCTCGTCCCAAACCAATCAACATGCCATCCGTACGTTCGCGTGAACAACTGCAGTGAAAGCAGACCTGCTCGGCATCAAACAGGCGTACACGCTCTTCGTGAAAAATACGGTGCAGCAATGTCTGACTATCGTCCACACACAGCTCTTTATCGCTCAGGGTGTTACACAACAAAGTTGCCCTCTGCCACCCATCTGCATCGTGATACGTACGCTCTTGTTCGGGTAACTTCTGAACCAGAACCCCTGCCGCACAGGAATCTGAAACCGCTAAATACAATTGGGTTGGCAATTGTTCGCTGGTACGAAAATAGGCTTGCAGCGCCTCTGCCAGGCAATCGCCCTCCAGTGGCACAATGCCTTGATAAGGTTCGGCATACTCACGCGCCTCAATGGTGATGATCATGCGCGCCTCTTGCCCAAATGCATCCAATAATCCAGCACCGTCAGGCTCACTGGTCCAACGGGCAAGACCTCTTACGCTCCCTTGGTTGGTCACTTGCACAACAAGCAAATGAATCGGGCCCTTACCGCGTACCTGCAGAGTCATCTTGCCGTCGAACTTAATGGTGCTAGCAAGCAAGGTCGCGGCAGCAAACGCTTCGCCGAGTATCTGGCGAACAGCGGGAGGGTACTGAGTTCGTGCAATGGCATCACGCCAAGTGTCATCCAGTTGCACCAGATGTCCACGCACATCACACGATTCAATCAGAAATCTCTGCTGAGTATCGCGTTCTCTCATGATCAATCACTCCAGACGGCTGTAGAACAAATCCCCAATCAACGGGGTTAAATACATCGGTACTTGATAACAAGCAATAAACAATAATAGCGGTTCCATATACGCGGCTGGCAACGCAGTCAGGTACAGCGCAATGTTGCGATTACCGAAACTCACACCCACGCTGGTGGCCCTGGCTCTGGCCTGTTTCAACATACGGCAACCCAGCACACCCATTGCCTGGTACCCGATATTGACAGCGAACGCCAGCAACAACATCGACACAACATCGCGCCATCCTGTTGATGGCTTATGGAACGCGGACATCAACCCAACAACCATCAAGACCAGCACCAGTGCACTGGCGCCATCTAGTGCTTCGGCTGACCAGGATTGAACGCGTGGCCTGATGACACGAAAAACCCACAATGCCAACAATATTGAACAACCGATCAACGCCAACAGAATCATCGCTGGACGCAGCATGATGGTGATCGATTGCGACGGAAACAAGAGCGATACGATCGGGATGCAGGTGATTGGCAGTAACGCGGTGCCCAGCATCAGCCAGCGCAACGCCAGCGCCCCATCGCCGTTAAGCAATATCACCAGGCTGGGACTACCCGATATCGGTGGTGCAGCTGCCACAAGCGTAGCTGCCAGACACCAGTGGTACGGAAAACCTGCTGCGAAAGTAATGCAATAAACAATGACAGGTAACACCACCTGTGCCAGCAACACAAGCGTCACAGAAGTGGGCAATTGAGCGTGCCATGCTAAATCTGATGTCTCGCTCTCCGTCGCGCTCTCAGTCGCGTCCGCCGCCGAGATCGCCGTCGCGTCCGCCATCGCTTTTGCCGTCGCACTCGCATGCGCCGTCGCGTTCTCCGCCGATGTCGATGTCGATGTCGATGTCGCGATTGTCTTAACTTGTGATGCTCGTTGGTCAGCCGTGGATAATAGGCGCAACACCGACAAAAACAGCAACAATCCAATACACAGAGGAATGGCCGCACGTAGCGGTTGCGCCGCCCCTGGCATTAACAGACCTGCCAGCAACCCACCGGGTAATACCCAGCGACCGTGCTGACCGATTCTGGCAAGCAGCCAAATCAGCCTTTGAGTTTCTCGCGCAACAGTTGATTCAATTGGGCTGGACTGGCTTTACCCTTAGACGCCTTCATAACCGCACCAACGAAGAAAGACAACAGTTTCTCTTTGCCAGCTCGGTACTCTTGAAGTTGCTTCGGATTAGCCGCTATAACCTCGTCAATCATTGCTTCAATAGCACCGGTGTCAGTTATTTGCTTCAGGCCCTTCGCATCAATAATGGCATCCACGTCACCTGCCTCAGTCCACAGCAGGTCAAACACCTGTTTGCCTAACTTACCGGACAGAGTGCCGTCATCAATACGTGATATCAGCTTACCTAGCTGCTGAGCACTGACGGGTACATCAGCTAGCGCGACATCTTCCTTATTCATGCGTCCAAACAGCTCACCCAGCATCCAATTAGCCGCCAGACGGGGTGCAAACGAATACCCCTGCAGCGTGGATTCAAAATAATCGGCAACCCATTTATCCGCACACAGTGACTGCGCATCAACGGCTGGCAAGTCAAATTCTGAGACGAATCGCGCTCGGCGTTGGGTAGGCAGTTCCGGCATTGTGGCGGCCACTGATTCGATAAAGGCATCGTCAATGACCAACGGCGGTAAATCAGGATCTGGGAAGTAGCGGTAGTCGTTAGCTTCTTCCTTACTGCGCATGGATCGGGTCTCATCGCGATCAGCATCGTAGAGGCGTGTCTCCTGTACCACCTCGCCACCGGCCTCTATCACATCAATTTGCCGTTCCACCTCAAACTCAATCGCCCGTTCAAGAAATCGGAATGAATTGAGGTTCTTAATTTCTGTGCGGGTACCCAACTTGTCACTGCCACTGGAACGTATTGATACGTTGGCATCGCAACGAAAAGAGCCTTCTTGCATATTGCCATCGCAAATCTCGATGTAACGCACTAACGCATGTATGTGCCGTGCATAGGCGACTGCTTCAATGGCCGAGCGCATGTCTGGTTCAGACACGATCTCGAGCAACGGTGTGCCAGCCCGATTCAAATCAATACCGGTGCTGCC
>CALKXZ010000327.1 GCA_938003775.1 uncultured Granulosicoccus sp.
TAAAGCTTGCCAACGTGATTGCATCTGTACGCGGTGACAGTCTATTTTCAGCGTTGTTGGTCGCCATGACTGGTGCACTTATTCTAGGCATGGGAATGCCAACATTGCCAGCCTACCTAATCATCATTCTCGTTATGGGGCCGGCTATTCAAGCGTTGGGCATATCCATGCTAACTGCACATATGTGTGTGCTTTATTATGGCGTGGCATCATCTCTGACACCACCTGTAGCGATTGCGGCTTATGCTGCAGCACCGATTGCCGGGGCCAATCCGCTGATGACTTCCTTTATGGCGTTCAGGCTGGGAATGGCCAAATTTATCATTCCGTTTATCTTTGCTTTTTACCCAACATTGCTTATCGTTGAGCAGTTTGATCTTGTCACTTTTTCGTGGATCCTAACGCGGACACTATTGTGAATTTGGTTATTCTCTTCCGCACTATCCGCATATGATCGTGGCAAGCTTACGTGGCCGGAAGTTGGACTGCGCTTTATCGCTGCCTTTTCACTTCTTGTATTGAACCCAATGATTTATTTGCCGGCACTCTTTTTGGGTATTGCGCTGATTGCATGGGATAAAAAGCGCGGGCCCACTTCAGCGAGCGGCGTGCCGACATGGCAACAAAACCGAATTTTCTTTTTATCATCACCGACCAGCATCGCCCTGACCATTTGGGTTGTTACGGCAACACCGTTGTAAAAACGCCCAATATTGATGGCATTGCTAATAAGGGTCAGAAGTGGAATAGGTTTTTTGTCGCTAACCCAATCTGTATGCCCAATCGTGCTTCTATTATGACGGGCCGCATGTCTTCGCTGCATGGGGCTCGTCATAACGGTATTCCGTTGTCACGCGACCACACCACATTTGTAGAATTGCTAGGAGAAATCCATCATGGGTGCACGATCACTGAACCGTCTACGCGAACTGTAATTGTCCAGTATAGCGTAAGCACTGGAAAACCAACAGCAGCAAGTGTTACCTATGAAGATTAGGATTTTGCCTAAGCGACTCGACCTGCAGCTCGAGCGTGAACAATTACTACAAGAAAACCGAAAGCTGGATCGATTAATACGACAAGCACACTTTAAAGTGCAGACCACAGTGCAGAGTATTGATTACGTTCATGCTCGTATTATTAAAAAGGATATGGTGACACAACTTGCACCTAGCGATTGAATCGAGCGTCATCAGCACCTAGCGATTGAACCCACTCTGGACGTGAAGCGGTGGCTATTGCCGTAAGTCCGGCTTGTTTTGCCAGCTTAAGAGCGATGGAACCAACACCGGCGCCAGATGCATGTGCCATACACGAAAGCCATCAGCCTCCTTTACCATCCGAGTGCCGATCTGATCGTTCCCCCATCCTTTGGCGATCTCCTTTTTTGACAAGCTCATTGTAGGCTTTCCCAAATTGGGTAATCGGTGTAGCCCTTTTCACTGCCACCGAACAGCGTTGCTCCGTCAAATTCAGCCAGCGAAAGCTTGTCATGAAATCGTCGCGGTAAATCTGGATTAGCGATAAAGGGTCGGCCATAGGCCACCACATCGACCAACCCATCGCTGATCATGCGCTCACCACTTTCTTGCGTGTATTTACCGGCAACCATGATATTGCCCGAGTACGCTGCTCGAAGATCGTGCCGGAATTGTTCCGGAATCCTGGGAGCATCATCCCAATCCGCTTCCGAAAGATGGATGTATACCAAACCCAGTCGATTCAGTTCATGGGATGATTTGAGAATCACTTCAATGATTTCGTCATCGGCCATATTGCGCTGCGTGATGTAAGGAGACAATCGTATACCCGTCCTGTCGGCCCCGATTTCATTGGCAACAGCCTCGGCAACTTCGACCAGAAAACGAATACGGTTCTCCTGAGATCCGCCGTACTGATCCGTTCTGTGATTTGACGATTTGCGTAAAAACTCGTCTATTAGATAGCCATTTGCCCCGTGAATTTCCACACCGTCAAAACCTGCCGCGATGGCATTTGCCGCACCGGTTCGAAAATCACGAACTATTGCGGTGATCTCATCTGGTGCCAGTGCACGAGGTACTGGGCAATCAACCATGCTGCCGACGCCCGTTTCAGAATCGACTACCCACACTTGCGCATCAGGTGAAAGGGCTGAAGGTGCTACGGGTTTACCGTCTGTGTGAAAGCTCTCGTGGCTCATACGACCGACATGCCACAGCTGCAAAAATATCCGCCCACCTGCTTGATGAACCGCATCAGTGACAAGCTTCCATCCGTTTGTCTGATCCTGTGTATAGATTCCAGGTGTAAACGAATAGCCTTGTCCTTGCGCCGATATTTGCGTGGCTTCGGTAATGATTAAACCCGCCGATGCACGCTGCGCATAATACTCAGCCATCATAGCGTTGGGTATATCTCCTGGCTGTGACGTCCGTGATCGTGTCATGGGAGACATCGCAATGCGGTTGGGCAACGTGGTTCGCCCAAAAGTGAGTGACTTGAAAAGTACTGAGTTCATTATGTTGTTCTCCTAGTTATCCAGAATTGCTACGGCATTCGTTTTGATGTGTTCAGGGTCATTCCTTCTTATTGCGTCAGGATCAACTAACCAGTGCGCCACCGTCGATATCAATCACGGCACCTGTGGTAAATGGGTTATCAATGACGAAGAGATAACCCTTCGCAAGATCACTCACGGATCCCACCTTTCCGGCCGGTAGGTTCTCTGCTGCATTACGCAACATGCTCTGACGCGCTTTCTCGTCCATACCGGCATACGCATTAGTATCGGTCAGCCCCGGACTGATCACATTGATGCGAATCGGCGCGAATTCTTTTGCCATTACTTTCGCAGTGGCTTCGATCGCAGCATTCATCGCGGTTTTTACAAACGTACCGGGCACTGTGCGGCGCGCCAAAAATCCACTGGTGAGTGTGATGGAGCCACCAGCTCGAATGTGCGGCGCTGCAAATTTGGCCGCTGCAATAGATCCCCAAAGTTTGATATCAAAGGCCGACTTAGCTTCGTTGATTGCGACATCATTAATGGCTCCACTCGGTGCCGCCGAGCCAGCTGTCACGATCAGATGATCGATCGTTCCGATCGATTCAAAATATTCGGCTAACGATTGTTCATTCTGGATATTAAGTCCTGTTGATCTACTAGCTACGTGTACTGTGCCAGGTCGTGTCGATAATGCCTCCGAAACACCTTTACCAATACCTGAGGTACCACCGATAACGATAGAGACTGTTTGATCGTTGAATTTCATGAGTGTGACTCCGTGTTGACAGGTTTGTTAAAGACGGCCTCAAGCAAAGGACCGCCAGGTGTGCGAAAAAAAACTCTCCGTTCATCAAGTTCAGGTAAGTCCATTAACGAATACGGCACGTCCAAACCGTCAAGCTTTGATCGAAATTCATCGTAGCCATCCAAATGAATACCCACATGGTCAATCGCTTCAGCCGACATGTCGGGTCCGTTACCGCGTGAAGGGATCAGATGAAACAGGGGCTGATCGTCAGCGTACAGCCAGTGGCCGGGTACCAGTCGCTGAATCTGCTTTGGCCGATCTCGCTCTTCCAAATCCAGAATCTGGATAAGGAATTCACGTGTTGTTGCAAGATCGCGAGTTCGCAGGGTTACGTGATCAAGATGCATGGTGAGTCTCCCGACAATTGGTCAATAGCGATATGCGTTGGCCACATCACCAAGTTACGGCATACATACTGATTTGATAATAGGCCTATGAGTGAATTTATTATTCATATATACTGAATAA
Organism: uncultured Granulosicoccus sp.; assembly: GCA_938003775.1. Lineage (GTDB taxonomy): Bacteria > Pseudomonadota > Gammaproteobacteria > Granulosicoccales > Granulosicoccaceae > Granulosicoccus. The sequence continues at coordinate 3,765 of CALKXZ010000327.1, forward strand.
TATGGATAAATTCGGCGATATGGACCTGTTTGTGAGAGTTGTGAGGTTGGGCGGACTTGCTGCTGCGGGGCGTGAAGTGGGGCTATCTCCGGCCAGTGTCAGTGCCCGCATCAATGGCCTCGAAAAGTACTACGACACCCGTTTGCTTAACCGCACAACACGACGAGTGTCGGTCACAGAAGCAGGACAAGCATTCTATGAAGCGAGCCAATGCATTCTGGCGGATATCGCAGAAGCAGAAAGCCAGTTAGTGTCCAGTCGGGGTCGGCTTGCTGGACCATTGCGTATTACGGCACCGTCGGATCTTGGTCAGCAACACATTGCACCGTTGCTATCAAAACTGGTGAGTAAGCATCGGGGTATCGTGCCGCACCTGCATTTGTCGGACGGAGTTGTGAATCTTACAGAGCTTAATGTCGACCTAGCCATTCGTTATGGTGAACCGCCGGACAGCAATCTTGTCGCTAAACGCCTTGCCTCGAACCGGCGAATCCTTTGTGCTTCACCTGCGTACCTGAAACGCAAAGGCACACCGAAAACTCCTGATGATTTAAAAAACCATGAGTGTCTCGTCATGGTTCGTCAAATGGAACCATTAACGACCTGGTATTTCACCAAAGACAGTGAGCAGAGTGAAGTGTCGTTAAACCCATCTCGATCAACCAATGACGGAGCGTTAGTGCGGCAATGGGCCATTGATGGTCTCGGTATCGCTTTGAAATCCGCGGTTGATGTGGCAGATGACATTAACTCTAAACGTCTGGTCAATATTTTAAAAAAATACACGCCCGATTTCCAACGAGGCAGTATGGAAAATCGAGCCGATCTTTATATTCTCTACCCGAGTAGGCAGTTCGTACCAAAGCGAGTAAGATCATTTATCAGCATGCTGGATGAATATTTTTCGGGATTCACCCACTCAACTCCGAGTTAAATCAAGTAGCTTCTTGATTCGCAGAGTTTTGTGGATTCAAAATACGTCAGCCTTGCGCCAAAGCGGTTGACGGAAAGGTTAGTCAGTATAATTGTAAAATCTCCATAGCCGCCCTTCGAATAGGTGTTAAGAACTTGCAATATACGTTTATTAAATCATTTTTTAAGAACAGCCTATTTCCTCTATTGCCTGGTTAGCAACTATGGTTTAACACGCTATCATCTTCTGCTTTGCATCATCTAGCTTTGCATCATCAAATTGAATCTTCACGTCCAATCGACTTGAGCTGTAACACTAATTTGTTGAATTTCATAATTAGTATCGCTTAGATATTGAATCTGGCGCCATCTATTTCTTGAATTATCGATTGATAGCCGAATAATCGTTAAATTCAGTCTCATTTACTTCTTGTAACAACAAATTTATAGCTAATTTCCAGATTACTATGCTTTGAAATGCCTGAAGCTTGCGACACCTCCCTACAAGAGACCAGACACACGTCACGCGTAGCTGATGGGCAACAGATAGAAGGGTTCTTACGCTTAATATTCAAATCCTTATAAATCGCATTAGCTACGAATATATTTACTCTCTGCTCCCTATATTGCACACTCACTCCGACATAGATCAGGAATTTTTCCGATAAGTGTGCATGGAATCTCAACAGATTAGGTTTTGCGATCAAGACGTGCGGCACACAGGAAACTGCTGTCGAAGGCGCGCAGATCATCACTACCGTCACGGCGGACAAGAAAACTCTGACAAAGCGTTCTAACTATGAGTCAAGAGTAACGTCCCATCACGTAATGATGCAGCATGTGATTTTTTAAAAAAAGCCACTATAAATATAGTTGCTTGTGTACAGCTGGAATCTTTGAGCTTCCCCAGACAAGCAGTATCCGTCCAATAATTATTGGCACTCACATTGACGGAGTGCTAACAAGTAACGTGATTAAGCTTTTGAGTTCACTGTGTGAATTAGTGTGCAATAAAGTCTTTTGTATTTGTGCCGCTATCTACACTATAGTAATCCTTACGTTAAAGGGTGATAAGCATGGTTAGAGCACACAGTGACGGACTCATTCAGCCCACTGCAAGCCTGCAAGATTTTTTCCGTGAGCGCATAGAATCCGCCACTGAAAAACATCATATCGACGGGGATGATGATGCTCTTTGGTATCTAACCCAATTACTATGCACGTACTCGAAAACGAATCGTTTTCTAGATCATAATGGTTCTAGTGCAGCTCTCACTCCTCTGGCTGAATACTACCGTCTTGCACTCGAATCATCCAACCAGTATGAGCGGAGGCAACATTTACAACGTCTAGGAGATGTGGCCATAGTTATTGCAGGCCTCTTTTCCGGTGCGTTGAATCGCAAAGCGGTGGGCGTTAATTACTATATTTCCATGGGTGAATCTGCCTACGGAACATTAGCAGATGAGTCAATTCACTCCGCTCGACATCGTGCGCTAAACAGTATATTTAAATCTTTGGCTAATAATTTCAGTGACTATGTGGTTGCACTGTCCGAAATTCCCCACAAGGATGATGAGACTCAGAACCTACTGCAGATGATAGATGAATGGGAAAATACTAAGCATCCTGCAATTGCCAGAAAACTACGAAACCAAGGGGTTTTTCTGCTGCATGATCATGGGTCGATTCATTAATTGATACCAAACCCGGTGATCGATTATAATTATGCTGATTGACACGCTTCAAGCAACGCTGCAAAGTCGGTACGACCTTGCAATTCCCTATATGGTTAATCAGTTTGTGTCGCATGATTCAGACTTGGCAGAAGATCTGGCAAACGATGAAATTATTGACGAAGCCTTGCTAGTCAGGCAATCCTCAGATACTCTTGAATTTACGTTGTATCTTGATAAATCAGTACTCACTCATGCAGGTCTGTGTTCTGCCAATCAATCAGCAACAATAGATGGTCTAAATTCATTAGACAACCTGTGTACGGTTGTAGAGGGAGTCAGTCATGCAGTGTGTCTCCTTTGGCATGCACATCACGATAGGCAGCTGCGCCCGTTAGATCTAGAGTTGCAAGCGGAGATTGATAAGTACCTAGTGCTAATGAACACCATGTCTAAGATGTCAGAACGTAATGAACTGCATCGCAGGTTATTTGAGCAGGCGCACTACATTGCACCAAAAGACTCTGAGCTTTACAAACGTTATCGTACTGCCAATGATTCTGCGGCCAGTTACTGCGCATGGCTGACCCATACATTCGTTGACCAACCTGATCCCGGTGGGCTTAGTAGCGAGTTGGCGCGTTTTTATAGGCTTTCAGGTACTGCAAAATTTCAACACATACTACGGGTGCACTGAGAAATCACTGGCGGTGCTCGAACACTTTATGAGTTTTTCTGTTGTATCCAGGTAATTTTGCTGCTCAGCAAAAGCAGTCGCCAGCAGTGTTTTGAATATATGTTTGTGGAATCTAGGAATAGCTGTTCCCGGAAAGTCTCTATTTTTCTGTTGTCACTGACTGGAACCATTCATACACTTTTCCCGCGACTTCAGATGGGCTGCTCCCAGTTGTTTGTAACTGGACGAACTGTGAAGTAATACGGTTCACTTTGTTGCCATAATTCTTCCATAAGCGCGTATTTATCATATGCCTTAGTGAAGCGTGGTCTGCATGTTACGGCACTGGAACTAAGCAAGCGGTCCACAATCTCGTTAAGGTCTGCAACTAAACATATAACAATTCCGTTCTCTACTATCGTATCAATATTGGTTTGGTTGATCATAAACCGACCACCAGTGGCGATGACTAGATTATCTTTAGCTGATAGATCACGAGCTACCATCTCTTCAATCATACGGAAACGAACATCACCATGGGGCTGATTGAAAATATTGACAGTTGGCCCGAAGTGTCTATCGATATATTCATCCGTGTCAATGAAATTACGCTCAAGAATCTTTGCAACCAGTGGACCAACAGTTGATTTGCCACTCCCCATAAGGCCAGTAAGTACAAGATTTCTTTGTACTGATGCACTTCCTTTATTGAGTGCCATGGTTTACACAATATCTATTGCGACACGAAGTCTTTTTACAGTATGCAGATCTGACAACAGGATATTGCCGTCATACTCGAAGTAAATTACTTGTAGAACCATTACCTGATATTATATTCATTGAGTGCAACACGAAGCTGATCGAATCCAACTACACGAGTTGCATTTATACCCACTTGTTGAGCTGCCTTGACATTCATCTCGTTATCATCAAAAAATAATATTTTTGATGGTGAGACAGCCAGATCAGCAACGATAGAATTGAACGCTTCGATATCTGGTTTGACTTTTCCCATCAAGTGCGATGCAAAATGGTGATCGAATACCGGCCCGAGTTTCATTTCATTCATTTTTCTTTCCCAATGAAGGATATTCGAATTTGAGAAAAGCGCCGTCGTGTATCGCTGCTTCAACTTTTGTAAAGTTTCGATGGCTCCCGGGAATGGACCGATAGGTAAGCTGATGAAATAGTCAAGAAATTCTTCTTTGCTGATTGATAGGGACAACTCCTCGACGATCTTTGAAGCAAATGTGTTCTCGTCAATGAGTCCTGATTCAAATGCTCGCGGGGCTTTTGACGTTAACCACTTTTCCCAACTCTGTTCAGGTGTATCGTCAGCTCCAGCCCACTCGTTTAAAATCGGTGCACCCTTAAGTTCTACTATAACTCCACCGAGATCAAAAACTAAATGTGTAATAGTACCGATCATGTCAGATCCAATTTGATCGATTTTATTGATGGTTCAATCTGAATGTTGCTACTCTGATCAGTCCAACTAATCTATAGAACAGTACCACGTGTCATCGTTCTCCTTACTATTTTCTGATATAGGAAACTATTTGGCTTTAGTGCTCGGGGTGATTTTTAGACAACTTCCGGTTGTGGTTCAGGCTGTGTGAAAACTCAATTCAATTTTTGATTCAAACAAACCGAGCATGTCAGTTCCCGCCTGAGCCACAAGCCTTTAACGCAACCAGACATACAACGTGCAAGTCACCGTAAACAGCGTTAATCTTCGGCTAATTCGCGTTTTAATTCATCTTTATTAATTTGGTTTTGATCACTTTGTACTAACGGTAAAGATTTACGATAAACAATACGAGCCGGAACCATGTAGGACGCCAAGTGTTTTTTCAGCTCGAAAGCTATCTCTTTCTCAGATACTTCGCTAGGTGCAGAATACACCAACACAATTTCCTCTTCTATCTGTGGATTATCCATACCGAAAACGGCACACTGTTGTATTAAGGCAGATGTTTTTTAACTACCGATTCAACTTCAAATGGTGAAACGCGAAAACCACTGGTTTTAATCATATCGTCACGACGGTAGGCGAAATAAAAATAGCCCTCTTCATCCTTGTACACATAGTCCCCAGTTGCAACAACGATCTCGTCAGTCAGTTGACCTTCTAAATTGACAGCATGTTTAAGAATTTGCACTGATTTAAAACGCTCAGCAGAATCTTCAGGAGCATTCCAAAACCCACGATATATATAACCACCACGATGGATCAGCTCCCCTACTTCTCGAGCTGCGCATTCCTTGCCTTCATCATCGATAACATAGAGTTCAACATCTGGAATAGCCTTACCAATAGAGTCAGGGCGAATCTTAATTTGAGAGGGGTCTAAATAGGTGGATCGGAAGGCTTCCGTGAGCCCATGCATGGAGAAAAAGCGGGCATTTCTATACGTTTTCTCACAGTCCTCGATCATCTGAGTCGTCACGTTTCCGCCTGATGAGGTGATTATTCGCACACGATCAAACAATTCAACACTTGGGCGAACGTACAAATCTTCATCAAACATCTGAGAAATATTGACTGGCATAAGTGGCAGTACACTAACTGTATCGTTAATCAAGTGATTGAAAAAATCCTCCGGTAAAATAAATCGATGTAATGCCAACGTCGCCTTGTTCAGGAGTGCACAGAATATTTGATTTAAACCGTAGTCCAGATTAAATATAAGCAGACCCGATATTACGTCAGTCTCTTTTAAGTCCAGGTATTGTGAAACTACACGCGCAGAATCAATTAAATTGCGGTGAGAGATGACAATACCCTTCGGTGTGCCAGTTAACCCAAATGAGTAGGTAATGACGGCATTCTCATGACCGTTGATATCACAGCTGAATGGCTTGTTGTAGTACTTGAAAATTTCTTCAAACGAGGCAATTTCTTTGTCTGCCGTTTGTATAGAAATGATATGCCCATCAAAGTCAATTTCTTCGATGTTCTTCAGTTTAAGCTTGTCCGTAATGACGCATTGAATCTCACAGTCGTCAATGATGTATTGCACTTGCTCCGGTTTCAAAAGCCGGGTTAACGGCACCAGAATGTACTCGGTGGAGAGAATTGCTAATATGGCAACAACTTGGGCGATATCTTTATTCGCGTACAGCCCTACTCTAGTATCCTTGGGTAAATTCAATTCTTGAAGATATAACGCCACCTGATTGACCCGGGACAACAACTCTGCGTAAGAAAGCTGTTGTTCGTTATGCACCAACGCAATCTTATCAGGATGTGTCTGTGCCGCATTTTCAAGCAGAATACGGATACAGTTTATTGACATAGTGCGTGCTCCTTTGCGCCGAGTGTCCAAATATCATAATCAGCGTCTAATACGGCTACAGGCTTGTGGTCAGAATTCAGAATCTTTCGGTAGAAAAAGGCCACAACATCTTCGATATCGCTTAAGTTCAGAACTTTTGTTATGCCCCCGGTGAATACGATGGAATTCATGGCCAGTAGTTTAAGCGTGACGTAAGCTGGTCTATAGTGAGACATCTTGCTTAACACCAAGAATATGGCCAGTTGCATGAGCACTTTGGTCGCTTTTTCACTGTGCTCTGTGTAGATGTTTTCTGTCACTTTTAGATGCATGAGTAGCTCATACGCAAATTCATTGTTCTCGGCTGTAAAAATCAGGGATTGCCGAGACTTAAACACACCTAATTTTTTGAATACAATGCGGTCGTGGCCTTGCTCGGTCACGATATTGTCGCTCACTAAATCTTTTGAATAGTGGACGTCCGTAGTTGCACCGCCAATGTCCAGTAAAATAAACGGGTCGGTGACTGAAAACGAGCTATGTATCAGTGGTAACGATTTGTTGACTACGTAGGGCGTGGGATAAATCTGATTATTGGTAATTTGATACAGATGCTTGATATCTTCCTTACCCTCTATGTCCTGTTGGTATAGGTTCGTAAGGTAGTCTTTTAGGTGTGCTTCAACAATATGCAAACGATCATCAATAATGTTTGGTAGTACGACTAATCGTTCGATTCTGGCTGAGATTGCGCTGGCATCCTGCACATTCCCCACATAGACAACGTTGGAATAATTCAGCTTGGCAAGGTATCCATCCAGACGTGAATCGAACAATCCCCCATGAGAATCTATACCACCAACAATAATAACGACATCAACCAAATCGCTGGGGACTGAATAATCCTCAATATTCTGAAATATTATGGAATCAATAATATTGATGCCAGCGTTGAAAGCTATATTAGTCGCGTATTTCAACGAGTAAGACTGTGTGAGCCCAATAATTAACGTACTTAAACCACCATTAGCAGATGAACAGATATGAATATCGTTGCCGGCATAACGTTGCACGGTATCGCCACACTTGTGCATTAAGTCGTCAAGAATTTGCTTATTGAAATCTCTGAAATGTTGCTCAATGCTGGTTGCCGTGCTGACTTTAAAATAGGTACTGCCAATATCAATCAGTAGTTTTTCATGATCGGTACTCACTGCATGATTCCTATATCGTGAAT
>CALKXZ010000328.1 GCA_938003775.1 uncultured Granulosicoccus sp.
GCTATCAAACCATGGACTTGCTGAACGCTATGCGCCAGGACGGCGCCACAATCGATACAGTGCGCGTTGACGGTGGCATGGTCAACAACGACTGGTTGAGCCAGTACCTGGCGAATATTTTAAACATCGCCGTACAGCGACCATTGCAAACTGAAACGACTGCTTTAGGTGCTGCTTATTTAGCGGGCTTGCAAACCGGTGTCTACGATTCGCTGGATGATCTAAGCGCTAACTGGCAACAAGAACATGAGTTTGTACCGAACATGGATGCTCAACAGCACAAGCGTGTTACCGAAGGTTGGGCCGATGCCATTCAGCGCACGCGCAGTCATAACGTGACACACTAAACCGGTATCGACAGCGAGTACTCAATCACTATGCTGGTCGTGGTGGCATTGGGGCAACCCCAATGGCTGATGGAATTTGACGTGGTCGCTGTTATTCTAGAATTCATTGACTGATTGTCTGTAACTTATGCGTTGTTCGCGTATTACAATACAGCACTGGCACATATGAAAACCCTGGCCTGAGACACTCCGTCATGAAAACCTTCGCCAGCCCAGACCACGCTTTACACTTCCCAAAGGGCGAACTCAGCGGCGGAGAGCTGGTTCGGCCATACGAGTGCCCCGAGCGCTGGGACTACATTATGCTGGCCCTGACAGCGGGTCAATTCGGCGCGCCCGAAGCACCGCAGCCTTTAAACATGCAGGTGGTGAACAAAATTCACAGCAGTGACTACCTACGCTTTCTAAGAAGCGCGTGGCAGCGTTGGCAGGCTGAAGGTTTCAATGGCGAGGCGCTACCAACTGTGGTGCCGGCTCGACGTATGCAGCAAAGAGAGCCTGAACACATTGATGGCAAGCTTGGTTATTTTGCCATGGCCATTGAAACAGCGATCACCAGCGGAACCTGGCAGGCAGCTTGTAGCAGCGCTGCCTGCGCGCAAAGTGCAGCCAATGTAATCAACACCGTACAGCGATCCGCCTTTGCCTTGTGCAGACCACCTGGCCATCATGCCGGAATTGACTTGTACGGGGGCTATTGTTTCTTGAACAATGCAGCGATCGCCGCTCAAACACTGCTGGACAACGGAGCCTCGCGAATCGCATTAATCGATGTTGACTTTCATCATGGAAATGGCACACAGGACATCTTCTACCAACGAGATGATGTTTTGTTTCTATCTCTGCACGGCGATCCTGTCTATGCGTTTCCTCATTTTCTCGGGTATGAGGATGAATTAGGCGAGGGTAACGGTGTGGGTTTCAACGTTAATTACCCGATGATGCCAGGCAGTGCTTATGACATCTGGAGTGTTGCGTTGGATGATGCCATCCGGCGCATAGCGCACTATGCCCCAGATGCGCTGGTGGTATCACTCGGCGTTGATACCTTCGAACAAGACCCCATCAGTTTCTTTAAACTCACAGCAGAAAATTTTACCCAGTACGGACACGCGCTTGGCAAACTTCAACTACCCACAGTATTTGTGATGGAGGGCGGCTACGCCGTCAAAAATATAGGCACTAACACCTGCAATGTGCTGCGTGGATTTCAGGACATCTAAACGCTTAACAATCAGAACACGGGATTTTTTCTAACACCTTTCTGATGACTTAAACTATTGCGTGGTGTGGCATCGTATATTGCTAACGTTAATGCGTACCAGGCATAGTAGGCTAAGCGACCTGTGCGGCCCCGCAGGCGGCTTGCCTTGACTCTTTAACTTCACGACACTTAAAGCTCTACCGCAGCCGTTTCTGCACAACCGTTAATGCCAAGGTCACGACCAATATAACGCCCGACAAGGCATCCTTGGTATTAAAATCCAACCCCATTAAATTCAGTCCGTTGGCGACCATACCCAGAAAAAGCACACCCATTAAGGTACCCGGCACATTGGGACGACCCAGCGGGTGAATAGCTGCGCCAATGAATACCGCCGCAATAGCATCGAGCAGGTAGGAATAGCCGGCAAGCGGCGTGAACATACGCAGGTTCGCTGAGCCAATAACACCACCAATGGCACAGGTAGCAGAGGCGAACACAAAACCTGCAAACAGATAATGTCGTACCTTGATTCCCGCCACCAGCGCTGCGCTTTTTTGCAGACCGATAGCATGCATACGTTTGCCCAAGATAGATCGTTCCAAAACCACAAAGTAAACAATCAAAACTACCGTGGCAATCACCACTTCGGTGGGTATGCCGAACACATCACCCACAGCAAGATCCCGATAGGATTGATCCACTCGGCGAAACGAGATTGGCCCACCACCATTAGTAAATATGCGTTGCACACTACTACCGATAAAAAAGGTGCCTAACGTGGCCATGAACGGACTGACTGACAGGTTCACCACTAGAAAAGCATTCAGCAGACCAATTAAAGCGCCACCGCCAATAGCGATCAGCACGGCCAGATACCAGACAACGTCATATTGCTTCATTGCGACGATGGCAAAGGCTGCACCAAAATCGAGTGCAATACCCACAGACAGATCAATACCACCCATGGTGACAATCAAAGTCATTGCCAACGCCAGAATCAACAAAATAGCCGATCCTTCAACAATATTCATCAGATTACCAGTCTGTAGAAAACTGTCGGTATAGAGAGAGAAAAAGCAAAAGAAACCGGCGATCAATAGCACCAGACCATAGCGGATCAGTGCGTTTCGCCATACAGAGGATATTGAATCAGACACACTCAATGCTCTTAGTGGGTACGTGTTGAAGATGACTCAGCATTAGTTTGCTAACTTGTTTGAATAGGCAGCAGAGGCCACCACCAGCAGTATCAACGCGCCCTTAATACAGCCGGTCCAGAATACATCTACACCGACGGATTTAAATCCAACCGATAGCAACGATACCAACACCGCCCCCAGTACCGCACCCCACAGGGTGACAACACGGCGCGGAGAAAACGCCGCACCCATGAAAGTGGCAAGAACCATTTCCAACAACAGATTTTCCTCCGAGCCTGGCGTAGAACCTGACCCTCTGGCCAACACAAATACGGAGGCCAGGCCACCGGCAAGCGCTGCTAAAAAAAACGCCTGACCCAACAGCCGTCGTGAGGGTATACCCGATGTTTCAGCAGCATCCCGGCTGCCACCGGCCGCTTGTAGATGCATACCCCATCGCGTTCGATGTATTGCAACATAGAAAATCAATGCCAGTATTGCCGTCAACATCACTGCAACGGACACCCCGGCAATTTGCGCATCTCGTAAAAAAATAATGAACGAATCATCGACATTAATGCGACGACTGGAAGTCACAACCTTACTGATACCGATCGCCGCCACCGAACTTGCCAGTGTGGCCAGTAACGGTGTCATACCAATGAGCACCACCAATACCGCGTTTAACAACCCCATGACAACGGCTGCACTCATACCTAAGGCAAGCGCCCACGGCAGAGCACTAGCATGATTGACCAATTGATCTGCAATGATTGCGGCACACAGAACAGCCGTTGCTGGAATAGAGAGATCAATACCCCCAGACACCACATCATCACCCCCAGCCATGACTACTGTGGCCAGACCCAAACAAACAATAACCGTCGGGATACTCTGCTTGAGTATTAAATTCAGGGTTGAGAGCTCTAGCAAGTTTGGAGCGGCAATGGCCAGATAAACCAGCAGGGCCAGAAATATTATTGACGGAGCGAGTGCCATCAAACGCGCCAACATAGACACCCAAGTAACTGAACTGGCCTTGCGATAAGGCATAGGGTTACTGTTCATCCTGCTACTGCTGCTACCTGACCGGCCGTGGTCAAGCTTACCAGCACATCCATGCGTAACTGATTGCCAGCCAGCACATCAATCAGCACACCCCGATGCATGACGGCAATTCGGTCACACAAACCCAGTAGTTCTCCAGGATCGGAAGATGAAACAATCACACCAGCGCCGTCTCTGGCTAAGTTCTCGATTAATTGATAAATCTCAACTTTGGCGCCAATGTCAACCCCAATAGTGGGTTCATCAAGCATCAACAATTTGAACTGCGTCGTTAGCCACCGTGCCAGCACCACCTTCTGCTGATTACCACCACTGAGTAAGCGTGAGATAGCCTTGACATTATCAGGGCGAATATCAAGCTTTGTAGAAATGTCGCACGCTCGTTGATTAGCGCGTGATCGATTCTCGATAAACGCAGCAGAGACATCATGCAATGATGCCAGGTTAATATTGTCAGCTACGGACATATCCAATACTAATCCATCGTGGCGTCTGTCTCGCGGCACAAGCACAATGCCTGCAGCAACTGCATCAGCAGGTGATTTAAGAGCCAGTGCCCGACCATCCAGGTTGACAGAGCCAGCTACCGGGCGACGTAGACCGTACAAGGTGTCTATTAATTCCTCACGCCCCGAACCAATCAACCCGGCAATGCCAAGTATTTCGCCGTGTTGCAACGAAAGATCCAAAGGATTAAACCGAGTACCGTCGGTCAGTGCGCTAACAGAAAAAAACGTGTTGCCAATAACATGATTCTTATCTGGGTATAGCGCATCAAGTTCTCGACCCAGCATCGACTTGACGATAACCTCGGTGGAATCTTCCGCTATGTGGTCCAGTACTGCCACATCAACGCCATTTCTAAATACGGTAACCCGTGCACACAGAGCAGTAATCTCCGCCAAGTAATGCGACACATAGACGATGGTTATACCTCTTTCCTGCAACCGTCTGATCGCTTTAAAGACCTGCTCAGATTCACCACTGGCCAGCGGCGCCGTTGGTTCGTCAAACACCACCAGTTTCGCTTGTTCATCGATCAGAGCCCGAGCAATTTGCACCAATTTACGCTCAGCGACACCCAGATCACGTATGAGTGTTTTACCGGATAAATCACAATTGAGCGACTCCTTCAGAAAGGTTTCCGCTTTCTTTCGCATAGCTGCGCGTCGAACACCCACCGCGCCACTGATCTCCTGCCCCATGAACACCGACTCTGTCACGGTGAAGTGCGGCACAAGATGCAGTTCTTGATGAATAAATCGCACACCAGCAGCATGCACTGTGGCCGGTGTCAGGACAGTCAGAGCCTGTCCGTTAACAATAACGTCACCAGCATCACGCTCATAGACGCCTGCCAGCACCTTAATGATGGTGGATTTACCCGCGCCGTTTTCACCCACCAGCCCGTGTATCTCACCACGACGAACAGAAAAATTTGTCTGATCCAGTGCCTTAACACCGGGAAAACTTTTGGAGATGTTACGCATCTCCAGTAAGTCATCAGTCAACATGTCACTGTTGATGATTGGATTGATGGGTGGTTGC
>CALKXZ010000329.1 GCA_938003775.1 uncultured Granulosicoccus sp.
AAGGACGATCTGGAAGAGCTGGGCCTGTTAAAAGTAGATGTACTGGCGCTGGGCATGCTCACGGCCATTGCCAAGTGTTTTAAACTGATTGAACGCTACCGTGGCATCACTCATACCATGGGTGCGCTCTCACCCGATGACAAGGACACCTATGACATGATCTGTCGGGCGGACACCATTGGCGTGTTCCAGATAGAGTCGCGTGCACAGATGTCAATGCTGCCACGCTTAAAACCACGAAACTATTATGACCTGGTGATTGAAGTGTCTATTGTACGACCTGGACCTATACAAGGAGGCATGGTTAACCCCTACCTGAAACGACGTCAAGGTATAGAGCCTGTTACTTACCCCAACAAGGACTTAGAGAGTGTATTAAAGCGTACGTTGGGTGTGCCTGTATTTCAGGAACAGGTTATGGAGATTGCCATGGTCGCCGCTGGGTTTAGCGCAGGACAAGCTGATGAGCTGAGGCGCTCCATGGCCGCTTGGCGCCGGGGTGGTCAGATTGCACTGTTCCGTGATCGTGTGGTTGGAGGCATGTTGAAGAACGGCTATGAGGAGGAATTTGCCGACGCTATCTTTCGCCAGATAGAAGGCTTTGGTGAATATGGTTTTCCCGAGTCACATGCAGCCAGCTTTGCGCTGCTGGTTTATGTCTCCTGTTGGCTTAAGTGTCACGAACCAGCAGCTTTCCTGTGTGCCATGCTCAACAGCCAGCCATTGGGTTTTTATGACCCGTCCGACCTGACACAGGATGCACGTCGTCATGGAGTTACCGTGCTACCGGTTGATGTGAATGAGAGTGACTGGGATCATACGCTGGTCTCACCCGACACGCCTTTACACCAGCGATACAACAGAGATGCTGACAAAACCAACACAGATGTGAACACAACTTATTGCTGGGAACAGGCTGACGCAGTTAATACGAGCTGCACCAAAAATAACAATGAAAATAAATCAAACACACCACATCAACTCCACACCCCCATCATCAGCAACACACCCAAACCACTACCTCAAGGTGCTGTACGGCTTGGCTTAAGACTGGTATCCAAACTCTCTGTTGCCGGGGCTAACAGGCTCTTGAATGCGCGGGCTGACGGACCCTTCATTAGCGCGGCTGATCTGGTTCGCCGCACGGGCATTAATCAACGTGATCAGCAGGCGTTAGCAATTGCGGGGGCTCTGCAGAACATCAGCGGTGATCGTCATCAGGCGCAGTGGGATCTGTTAGGTGTGGAGGCACTACCTGAACTGCTGGCTGATGCTTCTGTCGTGGAGCCGTCGCTGGATCTACCAGCACCTACCGAGGGTGAAAACACAGTGGCCGATTACATGAGCATGGGTCTAACGCTTAATCGACATCCTTTGTCGCTGTTGCGTGATCAATTGACTCGTCAACGTATCATGGATTCAAAAAGCTGGGCAGCCATTCCCAATGGACGCACAGCCCGACTGGCTGGTATCGTCAAGGTACGTCAGCGTCCAGGTAGTGCCAAAGGTGTTGTGTTTCTCACCATAGAAGACGAAGGTGGTCCGATGAATATCATTGTGTGGGATCAGGTGGTCGAGCACTTTAGAAAAGCGGTGTTAGGGGCAAAAATGGTATCGGTCTATGGCATGACACAACGTGAGCAAGGGGTTGTACATCTGGTTGCTCGAAAAATCGAGGATTTATCCTGGATGCTGGGAGAGCTTAGTACGCAGTCGCGCAATTTTCATTAGTCGACTGCGTAGTTAAAAAACCTATCCAAAATATTACCGTAGGGCATGCTGCTCGCGCTATGCTTGTACCGTTGGACTTGCAATTTCTAAATACAATGAAAACCCACCCGGACCACTCATGACACGCGAACTTTGCCGAGAAGACAGTTACCTGAAATCCTGTGAAGCTAAAATCACCGCGCTGACAGATGACGGCATAGTCACCGATCAGAGTGTTTTTTATCCGCTAGGCGGTGGTCAATTGGGTGACACCGGCTGGCTGGTTACCACCGATGGCCAGCGGTTGGATATCACAGACACACGCAAAAACCGTGAATCGGACACCCACTATCACGTCATCGACACGCCTGCAGCGCTCGCGGTTGGCGATACCGTAACGCTGGAACTAGACTGGCAGCGTCGTTATCGCTTCATGCGTTTCCACAGTTGCTTGCACATGTTGTGCTCGCTGATAGAAGCGCCGGTAACCAGTGGCTCAATACAGGTTGATCGCGCGCGCCTGGACTTCGATCTGAAAGATCCTATCGACAAAGAACCCATCACGCAGGCGCTTAACGAACTAGTCAAGCGAGATGTTCCAATGAGCATGCGCTGGATAACCGATGCCGAACTGGACGCACAACCCGAGCTTGTACGGACCATGTCGGTTCAGCCGCCACGCAATGCCCAAGGTACGATTCGCCTGGTTGATTTTGCAGGTGTTGACCTGCAACCCTGCGGCGGCACGCACGTGGCATCCACCGCTGAGATTGGCCCTGTTCGTGTGCAGAAAATCGAAAAGAAAGGCAAACAGAACCGGCGCATTATTGTGGTTTTTGAAGAGTAGCCTGGGAGTTTTTACAGGCCCCGGGGCGTGTGCGCTCTGCCGCGCACACGCCTAGCCTGGACTATTCATGAAACGCCAATGGATGCCACCAACGCAGCGGCATCAGCACCAACAACCACTGACGCTTCCGCGCCAGCAAAACCAAACCCGGCGACCACGCTAAACGTACCGCTTGTCTGCCCATAGCGCAACAAGTCCTCAGCTGATAAGGTATGCCGCCCCGCACGTTCGATCAGCGGGAATTTCATATCGCCTAGCCCATCGTAAGCTCTGTAAATGACTTCGGTACATACCAGTCTATCGGCTGTGAAGAAGTCGAAGTCAAAATTATAGAGCTTGCCTTCATGCTGAACTGCACGGCGTATACCTTCGGTAATTTGCTCACGACTCAAGCGTGGTCTCAACACAAGTACCTTGTCCACGCTCAGCGTCTCGTGTAGTGGTCTGAATCGAACGCCATCTTTCAGTGCTTCAAGCACTGTGATTTCACCGCTCCAACGATCATGGATCGTTGCTGGCAGGCTCATCTGGCTTTGATCACGATACACGCTGTCGCCAATGTACAACGCGGCATGTGGCCAGAACCCAGGCAGGAACAGATTGGTGAGTGCGTTGTCATGCCGCGTTAACAGAACATCACCCGGCTCTAACAGTTGCGCCAGATTATCCCTGATAACTGGCGTCATTCGTTTCGCAGTGGGCAGTTTCAACTCAGAGGCGGTACGACCAAAGCGCTCCATCACTCCGGCAAACGATGCAGATACCGCAACAACGCCTTTACGTCGCCATTTATGGCTGAGGTAGTTAAAAAACCAGAACACATAGTTGCGTCGGCTAGGATCTAACCACGATTCAAATTCATCCAGTCGACCCGCTAACATACCAACGGTGTCGTCACTGACCAGGGCATCTAAACGGTTGCGATTCTGTTTGGCACAAGTCATGGCTGTATAGATTTTTAACGCATCACGCCGACTGACGTAAGACGAATACACGTTGGTGTACTGTTTTCTTGGTATGCCGTATTCGGCAAACGCTTCATTGAGCTTGCGCTGTATGACGCTGTGACAAGCCACCTGAAACAACAAGAACCGATCATTACGTATCAGCAGGCAGGCGGCAGAATAGCCAATTACAAATATTCGCCACTCTTGTGTTGTCGACAAGGCTTTCACCGGTCTACTACTGCGCTGAATGCTCTCCGCAATCACTTCCCACAACGCAGATCTTATACTGAGAAATCGGGCAAACCAGTAAGCTAACTGTTCGTTATCTGATGGCCGGAACAAACCATTGATAATGATATGCGATAGTTTTTCGGGGGATGGAGCATCCTGTTCCAGTTCATCAGAGGCCAGCAATAAAGCCTGCATGGCATCGATCAACGGTTTGAGTGTCAAGTCCATATCAGCTATCGAAAAATAAAGATATTTTCACAGGCGCTATTACCACGTGAGTTAATTCTGCACCTCATTGATAGACTGAGCAATCACTCGGCCGATGAACCGTCAAAGACCTGCGTATAAACACCTTCCACCCCAACAGGTTATTACTGCGAGTGAACAACATGAAAAGCGCAACAACGTAGCCGTGCACCGCCTACCTCAATGATGGGCAATGTGCTTGGAATGGCAAGGTCGTTACTATGGGCCAACACCCACTAGGCAAAAGACTCAAAGCCGGGCCAGGCATTAGCTGCTTGGGATATCAGCGTTAGTTCCTCGGTATTGAGTTCGATAGCACCTGCTGCCGCATTCACCGCTGCCTGCTGAGTATCTCGCGTGCCAACCAGCACGTGGCTGACGCCAGGCTGCATGAGCGTCCAGGCCAGTACCAGTTGCTCGGTTGTCACGCGGCGGTCGCGAGCCAGTGATTCCACCGGTGCCAACACCGCTTGCACAGCGTCTAGCACGGCTGGTGCAAATCGTGGGTTATCTGCTCGTAAGTCGCCTTCGTTAAATTGTCGTTTGCTGTCGATCTTACCGCTAAGTAAGCCCTGTGCTATGGGTGAGTAACACAAAAAACCCAGGTCGTGCTGCGCACAGACCGGTAAGTTGGCTTGGTCCTGTTCGCGGTCAAGCATGCTGTAGCGTTCTTGATCTGTACTCAGCGACCCCAGTGCAGCGGCTTGTGTCAGTCGTTCTGGCGATTCATTACACAAGCCCCACGCGCGTATAACACCTTCAGCCATAAGCGCATCCAGTGTGCCCACAACCTCAGCCAATTCTGTTTCCGGATCTGGCCAGTGTGTCTGGTACAGGTCGATATAGTCTGTACCCAGGCGACCAAGGCTCTGTTGTACCTCCCAACGAATGGATTGCTCATCCAGGGTGCGGAATATGCGTCTACCTTCACTCTCTGCATGCAATACTGGCGTTTCTATGTCCCAACGAAGTCCACACTTGGTCGCCAGGATAATGCTCTGACGTGCACGGCCCTGTATTGCCTTACCCACGATCTCTTCAGATAATCCAAATCCATAAACAGCGGCAGTATCGATGAAGTCAACACCGGCATCCAGCGAAGCGTGCACTGCCCCAACAGAGGCATCTGCATCTGCACCGCCCCACTTCCAACCACCGATAGCCCAAGCACCAAAGGCTACAGCAGATGCCTGCATGCCATTCTTACCGAGTTGTCTCTTTTTCATTACTTTAGCCGTTTGATAACCGGTTGTTCGTATTCCAAATGGAATTCATCAACGGCCTTGGCAGCTGACTTAATGGAGGAGGTTGTGGCCACATGATAAAGCGCTTCACCTTCATGCACTAATGGCAGTTTGGTTATGCCAATCAATACACCCGATACATCACTGATAACGGCTTGCTCAGCCTCGCCGAACGGATCAGATATATACCCCAGCACCACACCTTCATCAACAATGCCACCTAATGGAATACGAGAGCGCAATATGCCACTCTGCGGTGCGCGCATCCACACGCTGTTATTCGCAAGCCAAGGTTTGCTTCGCCGCTCTCCACTCTTACCCGCCGGCAGCATATTTAAATGGCGCATGACGCGTAAGATGCCTTTGAGTCCGGCCCGTATGGCCAAATCATCAAAGCGTAAGGCCTCTCCCGCTTCGTACAGTAGCAGTGGTAGGTCACCGGCTGCGCCTCGCAGTGTGCCATCGCGAGTGGCTGAATCCAGCAGTATTGGTGGCGCAAACGCTTCTGCCAATGACAACAGCTCCGGGTGAGCATCCAGATCCACACGTATCTGTGGCAAATTGGCTCGGCCTTCAGCGGCAGTATGTAGATCAATGCCGTGTGTACATTTTTCAACGACCTCGCTCATCAAGGTGTCAGCCAGTCGCGCTGCCATAGAGCCTTTTTCAGAACCTGGAAATGACCGATTGAGGTCTCGCCGATCGGGCAGATAGCGCGACTGGGACACGAAGCCATACACGTTGACTACCGGTACCGCGATAAGCGTACCGCACAAACGGTTCAGCGCCTTGGTTGCCAGTAAACGGCGAATAATTTCGATACCGTTAATCTCATCGCCGTGAATGGCAGCCGTAACGAACATAACCGGACCAGGTTGCTTGCCATTGATCACATGCACAGGCATCGCCACGGAGGTATGTGTATACAGCGGCGGTAGTGGCAAATCCACATAACAACGCTGACCAGGTTCAATAGTGACCCCGCCAATGGTTATGGGTGAATTTCTCTTCGCCGACTTCCCAGCAGATTTGTCACGGCTCTTACTATTAACCGGCTGAGCGCTTGGCTCGGACGCACGATTCCATTCAGGTATGTTATTCATGGGCGTAACCTGTTCGTGTAAGCCAACAGCTGTGCTTTGTCAGCCTCAACCTTTAGCCCCCCGAGTTTTGGTATTACCTGGCCGTGCATTTTTTTCCAATTGCTCAATGATGATGCCTGCTACATCCTTGCCGCTAGCAGCCTCTATTCCTTCCAATCCCGGTGATGAATTCACTTCCATAACTAATGGACCTCGTTCAGAGCGCAACAGATCAACCCCTGCCACAGATAGTCCTAGAATCTTCGCGGCACTCACAGCCGTTGCCCGCTCATCGGGGGTAATTTTGATTAAACTTGCGGAACCACCGCGGTGCAAATTAGAGCGAAACTCCCCGTCAGCAGCTTGTCGTTTCATGGCCGCAACAACCTTGCCCCCGACCACCAGACAGCGTATGTCCGCGCCGCCTGCCTCCTTGATAAATTCTTGCACCAGTATGTTGGCTTGCAATCCCATAAACGCCTCTATAACTGACTCTGCAGCCTTGTTGGTTTCGGCCAGAACAACGCCTATTCCCTGGGTACCTTCCAGCAACTTGATGACAACCGGTGCACCGCCCACCATCTTGATTATGTCTTTACTATCGCCGGGTTTGTTGGCGAAGCCGGTCACTGGCAACCCTATTCCCTTGCGTGACAACAATTGCAATGAACGCAACTTGTCGCGAGAGCGTGCCAAGGCAACCGACTCAATCAGCGTGTAAGTACCCATCATCTCAAATTGTCTTAACACCGCTGTACCGTAGGCGGTCACCGAGGCGCCAATACGTGGAATAACAGCATCAAATCCTTGTAACGGCTCGCCTTCCAGGTGCACACTGGGTTTTCGCGATACGATGTTCATGTAGCAGCGTAGTACGTCGATCACTTGAACATCGTGCCCTCGAAATTCAGCAGCCTCGATGAGTCTTCGCGTTGAATACAATCGCCGATTCCTCGAAAGTACAGCAATTTTCATGAATCTGTCCCTGTTGCATCATCAGCGTATAGCAACCTGGCAGAGAGCCTGCCAAGTGAAAACGACTCAGACGGGTTAACCAGAATACCGGGCACCATGGCCGTTCTTCCCAGCAGCATGCGGAACAACATGTCATCGCGCTGCGACAGGGTCACCTCTATTTGACGAACCAGGTTGCCCAACTGCAATTGGGTGGAGATGAAATACCGTTCGTCGGTGTGCCCTCCTGAATCGGTAACACGGCGAATATCAACCAGTGGTGCTTCGCAGCGACGCACAATACTACTGTCTCGCTGAATAGGCTGAACACTGAATAGCAGCCAATCCTGACCATGGCGTTTTTCACGCTTGATATCGTAAGCATGTACAGCCGAAGTACGGGCACCTGTATCAACTTTGGCCTTGATTGCCGGCAACCCTAGTTCAGGCAAGCTGACCCACTCACGCCAGCCAATAATCGTGGGGACCGTATTCTCGCCAGTGACCTCTGGTGAAGCATCCGGATGACGGCTTGCCGAGGCATTGGTGTGGTCTGTGGCGGCAGCAGACACGCTGCTGGGAAGTTCGTCTTGCTCGCTCAAGGCACGTACCTGAGTATGGGAAGTGCTTATTGTCGCACGGCGACGAATTGCACGTCCGGTACAGCAGATTCTTGCAAAACCACGTGCGCATTCGGCAGGTCATTGGACAAGGCACGCTGCCGCGCCGTTTTTTCGTCGTGGCCATGATCCAGCCATCGCTGAATCAACCGGGACTCAAGCGTTTCCAGTGGCACATCTAGCATAATTCGCAGATCAAACAGCCCGTTCAGGGCATCCCAGCCCGATCGCTGCAGCAATAGGTAATTCCCTTCCACCAGTATAATGCGATGTTCTGGTCCAACCATTCCCGCCGCGTTACGCGACAGATCCGCAAGACGATCAAACAGGGGAATATATATCTTGGAAGAATGATCAACAGGACTACCCAGGCGCTTAATCAGGTTGTACAGACCGTCGACATCAAACGTGTGCGGTGCACCTTTAACAGCCTGGTGACCACGCGCATCCAGCAGCGCGTTATCTAGGTGGAAACCATCCATCGGTACCACTATCGCGCTCTCAACCGGCGCATTAAGCCGCGTAGCCAAAGCCTGCGCAAGGGTTGATTTACCAGATCCTGGTGCACCCGCGATTGCAACCAGCAGCTGCTTGCCTTCGGCCTGTTGTGTAAGCAGCGATTCAATATGCTGCTGCAGTTGATCGAGTGATTGGATTGATGTCATGCCCACACCTACGCGCAGTTGGAGGAGTCCGATAGTGGCGTTACCGGTTATCAGTGGGTGGCTCTACAGCGCCTGTCATTAACCCAACTGCGTCGGACATTGTAAAATCACGCGGATCGATCACGCACAGACGTCGCCCTAATCGATGCACGTGTATACGGTCTGCCACCTCAAAAACATGTGGCATGTTATGCGAAATCAACACAATGGGAATGCCTCGGCTGCGCACGTCTTGTATCAATTCGAGTACGCGGCGTGATTCCTTAACACCTAGAGCCGCTGTGGGTTCATCCATGATGATCACTCTGGAACCAAACGCTGCTGCGCGCGCTACAGCAACACCTTGACGTTGACCACCTGACAGTGTTTCAACCGCCTGCGAAATATTTTGAATCGTCATCAGGCCCAGCTCACTGAGCTTGTCGCGAGCCTGCTGCTCCATCGCGCGCCGATCGAGCATACGTAACCACTTACCCACGCCAGATTGCTTACGCAATTCACGGCCAAGAAACATGTTGTCAGCAATAGACAATGCCGGAGACAGCGCCAGGTTTTGGTACACGGTTTCGATGCCCTCTTCGCGCGCGTGCATGGGTGAGCGAAAAGAGACGGTCCGATTGTCCAGCGTAACCTCACCTGCATCCGGAATGACAGCGCCCGAAAGCGCTTTAATCATCGTTGACTTGCCTGCCCCGTTATCGCCGATAACAGCCAGAATTTCGCCTGCGTGTAAATCAAAGTCAGCATTGTCCAGTGCCACTACCCGGCCATAGCGCTTGACCAGTCCGCGCGCTTGCAACACAACTTCTGTACTCACGCAGATACCCGCCTGATCCACTGATCGATGCCCACGGCCAGTATGATCAGACAGCCAATAGCAAAGCGCTGCCACAGTACATCCACGCCAGCTATTTTTAACCCCGAACTAAATACCCCAACAATCAGTGCACCAAACAGTGCGCCGAGTATAGAACCGCGGCCACCAAACAGAGATGTGCCACCGATCACCACAGCGGTTATCGAATCTAGGTTGGCATCGTAAAAACTTTGCGGGCTAACAGACCCCACGCGACCAATGGACGCCCACGCACCAATACCGCAGATGAATCCAGCCAAGGCGTAGACCGACACAAGTAGTCGGTTAGTACGGATACCGGCAAGTTCAGCGGCCTCCTTATCATCGCCCACAGCATAAACATGACGGCCCCACGCCGTATTGTTCAACGCGAACCAGACTACCAGAAACAACGCTAGCATCAAGAACGAGCCGTAGGTAAACACGGCACCTCCGATACTGATTCGTTCGCCAAAGAACTTTAGTAGGGGCGCAATTTTATCAATATCCTGACTACGAATGGACTGCGAGCCTGAGTACCAGATGTTTAATGCAAAGAACACGTTCCAGGTACCCAGTGTGACGATAAACGGAGGTAAGCGCAGCGCGGTAACCAGCAAACCATTAATCACACCACACAAGGTACCAATCGCAAGACCAGAGAGAATAGCGATAGCGATGGGAACATCCATGCTCACCGCGAATTTGCCAGCAACAACCGACGCTAACACCATGATGGCAGCCACCGATAGATCGATACCAGCGGTCAATATGATCAGTGTCTGGGCACAGGCCAGTATGCCGATAATGGTGACTTGCTGAATGATCAACGACAGGTTGAACGCGGTGAAAAATCGCTCTCCTGCTATTAATCCAAACACCGCCACACTGACAAACAAAATGATGACGGGCACCATGGCTGGCGCACCGTGTAAAAAATGCTGAAGCTGCTGGAGCGGGCTGCGATGCGACTCAAAACTGGCCACATGATTGGCCGATGTGCTGTCACTCATAAACGGGAAGTTTCATAGTCATCACAAAAAAGGGCAGCCGTAGCCGCCCTCACAAAGGCGTTTCATGAGTAGTCCAGGCTAGCTCATTGCGACATTCGCATAGATCAACCCCAGCAACGCTCCGTTCCTTCTGTGGTATCGATAGATTCAACACCATCAGCCGGTTTGTCGGTTACCAATGAAACACCGGTATCGAAAAAATCCAGACCTTCAGTGGGAGCAGGCTTGGTGCCATCTGCCGCCCAGGCAGCAATTGCCTCGACACCCAATGAAGCCATCAATAATGGATACTGTTGAGATGTTGCACCGATAACACCCTCTGCAACGTTTTGCACACCTGGGCAACCACCGTCCACCGAGACAATCAATACCTTGTCTTCCCGACCAAATGCTTTCAGTGCTTCGTAAGCGCCAGCCGCTGCTGGCTCATTGATGGTGTAAACAACGTTAATACCCGGATCTTTAATCATTAAGGATTCCATCGCCGTTCGTCCACCTTCTTCATTTCCGGCGGTCACTTCATTACCAATGATGCGCGGATCAGTTTCATCACCCCAGCGGTTCGGATCAACCAGGTCGATTCCAAAGCCTTGTAGGAAACCCTGGTCGCGCAGTACGCCTACCGATGGTTGGCTGTCAGCCAGATCCAACATGGCAATCTTAGCATCAGCCGCCTTGTCGCCCAGTTGTGCTGCCGCCCAGGCGCCGATCAATTCACCGGCCTTGAAATTATCGGTAGCAAAGGTTGCATCGGCAGAATCGATCGGCTCCAGTGGGGTATCCAGCGCAATGACCAGTAAGCCAGCGTCTCGGGCCTGTTGTACGACAGGTACGATCGCCTTGGTATCTGAGGCGGTAATCAGAATGCCTTTGGCACCCGATGCAATGCAGGTTTCTATGGCCTGCACTTGGGTTTCATGGTCGCCATCCACTTTGCCCGCATAGGTAGACAGCTTGACGCCTAGCTCCTCAGCCTTGGCGCTCGCACCTTCTTTCATTTTGACGAAAAAAGGATTGATATCAGTTTTGGTTATCAGGCAGGCGCCGACGTCGTCTTGCGCATGAGTTGGGGACAACATCCCCAGGCTCAACGCCAACACACTCAGTACACTCAGTCTTGTTTTCACGGTCTCTGTTTCTCCAAAGAGGTTATCCTGTGCCCAATCCCGGACAGCAGGTACATTGCCCCCTTAGCGTGTCCTGAATCATAGGTACGTGTCAATACCGGATGTCAAAACGGTGTGGTTTAATCGAGCCGCTCTACCACCTAACAGCCTACCGACTGGAACAACCGCTGATAGCGCTCAACCATATGTCGTTTGTCAAAATGAGCCAGTGCGTATTGCTGCGCGAAACGGCCTCGAGCCACCCTTTCAGTCGGCAGCCGAATCATGTCGCTCAGCGCCGCTGCCAAATCATGGGCCGATTTCTCTACCAGCATGCCACCGGCCGTATCCGCGCCGTGTGCAATGGCATCAGCCGATCCGCCGGCACGGGTAAGCACCACCGGTGTGCCAGCCGCTTGTGCCTCTAGCGCCGTCAATGGATGCCCCTCGCGATCTGAGGACAACACAAAAACATCAAACGCTGCCAGTACATCGGGAATGTCTCGGCGGGCGCCTGCAAATACGACCACGTCTTGAATACCGAGTGACTCACAATGGGCCTCGGTTTTCATGCGCTCTGGTCCGTCACCGACGATAACCAGACGAATGGTGTAATCGCTGAGGCTCGGATCGTTGAGCAGCAGCGCAACCGCATCCAGCAGACGCAAATGGTTCTTGGCTGTGACCAATCGGCCGACAGTGCCGAGCAACACAGCCTGACTGCTACCGTCACCCAACCACTGTTGACGCAGTGCAGCGCCATCACCAGCGGCATAGCGTTGAGTATCCACCCCATTGTTGATCACCGTCATTTTAGCTTCAGGTAAACGAGTGATAGGACGGTAGAAATCTGCTGTGTCAGCAGACACCGACACCAGTGTTGCGGTCCGTCTGGCGAGTAGCCAGTCAATGATGCGGTAGTGAGTGGGCTTCCAGTTATCTCGAGAATGTTCCGTAATCACAACCGGAATTGTGGTGAAACACAAGGCGATTCGTGTCCATGTATTAGCAACCCACAAATGGCTGTTAACCGCCACTGGATTGATGGCGCGAATACAGCGGTTGAGTTTGCGCGGCAGGGCTTTATCAAAACCGGGCTGCTTGTCCAGAACGTGCAATGTAACCGACTCATCCAGCCCGGCAGCCAGTTCACCAGCGGCTCTCAGACACACCATGTGCACCCGCCATTGACGAGCGATGAACTCATTAGCCATGGCCACTAGCATTTGCTCAGCTCCACCAACGCTGAGCTCCTCTACAACGAACGCGATAACAGTATTAGCCGAGTTTACATCAGGGTTATTCCGATTTTCCTCAGCCTTTGCGAAGCTCATGGTAACTGGTGTCCGCCGCGTGAAGAATCTGTCGATAGACAACTCGATGATTCATGCTTTAAAGACACACCAGCCGGCAAGCACTGCGGCGCATACTGGTCAAAATAGCCCAGTAATTCATCAATATTCGCCGTCTGATTAAATAGTTCACTAACGCGTTGCGCGCCCGCTTCACTCAAAGTTAATGCCTGTTCCGGAGAGTCAGCCAGGGTACGCAACACTTGCGCAAGACCATCAACATCATCAACCTCCACCAGCCTGCCAGTCACGCCATCTGTCACCAGTTCAGGTATGGCGCTAACCCGAGTGCTCACCACAGGAATACGCAGCGCCATCGCCTCTGCAATAACATTGGGTATGCCATCGGGTGGTTGTCCCGGAATGAGCCGCGGGGCCAGGCAGAATACATCGGCCGCTTGCAAATTGTTCAGCACCTCCTCGAAAGCCAGGGCACCACTGAACATCACTTTGTCACGAACGTTTTCAGCATCCGCCAATGCTTTGAGCTCTGCTTCGAGCGGTCCGGAACCAATTATTTGCAGTTGCAGCGGCTGCCCTGCATGAATAAGTTGAGCACAGGCGCGAATAAGCACGTCGTGCCCTTTGGTTGGGACCAGTCTACCTATAGAGACAATTTTCAGCGGTGCATCGGTGGCTCGTAAGGTGGCGCTTGACGCGGGCACTCGTTGCATGACACGCGGGTCCAAACCGTGATAATTCAGATGGATTTTGTCGGGTGTACGTAGACCAATATGGGTTTTCAAATGGTTGCAGAAGTAGCCACTGCATACCACCGCAAACACCGCATCATCAAGCTTGTAGCGTAGAAAACGGTTTGCCGAGAATATGTCTTCCCCGTGTATGGCGGCGGACCAATTCTGCTGGTAAATCTGTTGTAGATACCAGCAAGCTGTGGTTGGAATGTTGGCCCAATGACCATGCCAGTGAACAATTCCTCGCTGTCGTCCCTGCTCACCTATGTGCAAAGCTATAGGTAGTATCGCCAGATTCTTGATGAGCTCCATGGGACGATCCCGCCCATGCACAACGACACGGGCCACCGCGCGCGCCAGACGAATGGGATGTCGACAAGCCGCTCTGAGCAGCGCACCTAGCGTACTAATAGACAATAGCGATGAATAATGGGTTCGCTCGGTAGACAGGCGTATAGCGTCATCGAGCGTGATCGGGTCACGCGGATACTGTAACGAAAAAATATCAAAGTCGATTCCGCGTTGCTCTAAGGCAACCAGTTCACGCAGAATGAAAGTTTCGTGTAACTCTGGGAACATCGAAATAATGATACCCAGACGGGCCGGAGGATTGTTCACACTGTCATTCATACGTTAATGTACTGTGGCATTAAGGCTTGGTCTGTTCATGAACGCCATGATTCATGGAAAACCTGGACTTGATAGAGATCGAAAAATAGAAGTAAGCCGACCATTATCCGTCAAACACAATGTTTTCGTTGGAAATAGCGCGCCTTTCGAGTCATTAGATGACCGTACAACGCATAAAACTGCCAGGTTGATCAAGATAATGCCAATCAGCGATTCATTGGTCTACTGACTTGCAGGTTCTGGCACGAAACTATCATTACCCCAGTCTTTGCACCTTAGATACTCTCCCCAACCTCATGATTCTGGACTGTGCTGGTGTTTCAACGCACCTGAGTTACTGTACTAACGTTCATGCAGGCGATGCATGGACTGACGTGCTGCCTGAACTGCAGCATCAACTACCACGCGTACGCGATTCATTGGCCCATACGGCGCCTATGGGAATTGGTTTGAGATTGTCGCACAATAGCCTGGAGACACTGGAGCAGCCGGACGCATTCGCCAATTTTCAAGCTTGGCTCAATGATCAGAATCACTACATATTCACGATCAATGGATTCGCCTACGGCACGTTTCACGGTGAACGGGTTAAGGAGGAGGTATACAAGCCGGACTGGACAGAGGATGCGCGTCTTGACTACACCTGTCGACTCGCATCGCTGCTGTGTAAACTGAATCCACCAGACAATTACGGCTCCATCAGCACGCTTCCGGGAACCTACAAAGACTGGATAATGCCAGGCACACAGGATCGAATAACGGCAAATTTGATTAAGGCGGTTGCACACTGTGTGATGTTGGAGCGAACCACCGGTGTCACCATTGCGTTAGCGCTGGAACCCGAGCCTTGTTGCATGCTTGAAACCGTTGCGGAAACCGTTGCATTTTTTAAATCACAACTGTTTGGGAATGACAGTATTGAGACACTGATGACGATAAGTCAGTTGGATCGATCCGCCGCTGAACACGCAATGCGAAAACACATGGGTGTGTGTTTCGACGTGTGTCACTCTGCGGTTGAATTTGAAAACCCTGCGCACACCATTGCACGACTGCAATCAGCGGGCATCAATATTATTAAAATACAGCTAAGCTCTGCGCTGGAAATACCAACCGTTAACGAGACGACGCTAAGACACATCTCTCGCTTTGACGAGCCTGTGTATCTGCATCAGGTCATTGAAAAGCGCGGCGATACCATTAACCGGTACACCGATGTTCGGGCTGCAGTGACTGCCACCCGCCATAGACTGGAATCTCGCTCGACACTGGATCCGCGTCTGCAATTAACCATGGATACTGGATCTGCTGCGCTGTCGCAGTCTTTGTTATGGCCAATAGCTGAACCAGAAACCCAATGGCGAGTGCACTTTCACGTTCCTGTGTTCATTGACAAAACTGAATACTTTTCAACCACACAATCGGTATTACGCAAAGTTCTTCAACTGCAGAAAATGAGTGGTTTCTGTCGGCATCTGGAGGTGGAAACCTACACCTGGGATGTGCTGCCCGACACCTACCGACAACAATCGCTAAGCGAGGCTATCGCTCGCGAGATCAGCTGGGTGCGCGCACAACTCTAGTCTCTGCTACCCTGAACGTTGGTTAGATTAAGCGCGTGATTCATGAACAACCCCATGATTGCCATAGCTGCTATTGCAGCGCTTGGCGGCTTGTGCCAATGGCTGGCGTGGCGATTTAAGCTACCTTCCATTCTGTTTTTACTCACCGTTGGTATTTTGGTGGGGCCTGTATCGGGTCTGTTCAATCCAGATGAGTTTCTTGGCGAGCTGCTGTTCCCGATCGTCTCGATCTTTGTGGCCATCATACTCTTCGAAGGTGGCCTAACGCTCAAACTGCGCGACATCCAAGGCCACGGCAACGTTGTCACCCGACTCATCAGCCTAGGCGTGTTGATTACCTGGTTGTTGCTGGCTACCACCGTGCATTTTCTGCTAAATATGCCCTGGCCACTGGCACTGGTGTTCGGGTCCATAGCGGTAGTCAGTGGACCGACCGTAGTCAAGCCACTACTGCGAGCAGTTCGTCCTTCTGACAAGGTTGGACACATTTTGCACTGGGAGGGCATTTTGATTGATCCCATTGGTGTGTTCCTAGCGCTTTTGGTGTTTCACGTTGTCATGCTGGACGTGTCGAGTGGTGGTGTCGCACACGTCACTCTGATTTTGTTCAAACTAGTTGCCATTGGCACCATCACTGGTGTTGCCACAGGAGCCGCTATAGCCTTTGTACTGCGCCGTTATCTCGTACCAGATTATCTTGTCAACGTGCTTACGTTAGTTACGGTGGTATGTGCTTTTGTCTTTGCCGAAAGCTTGCAACATGAGTCAGGATTACTGGCTGTCACCATCATGGGAGTCTGGCTAGCCAACACCCGCGGACTACATGTTGACGAAATTTTGCACTTTAAAGAAGATCTGACCGTACTACTTATTTCAACACTGTTTATTTTACTGGCCTCTCGCGTAGATATCAGCCTCATACCCGAGTACGGCTGGCAGATAGTGCTGCTTCTGGTTATCGTACAGTTTGTTATTCGTCCTTTGAATGCTTTTTTCTGTACATTAGGAACTGATTTAAGTATCGGTGAGCGTATCTTCATCGGCTGGCTCTCGCCGCGTGGCATTGTTGCTGCCGCAGTATCTTCTGTGTTCTTTCTGCGGCTGCAGGAAGTGGGTATGCCCATGGCCGAGCTATTGGTGCCACTGACGTTCAGTATTATTATTGGCACAGTGGTATTTCAGAGCCTGACTGCTAAACCTCTGGCAGATAAGTTAGGTATCAGTAATCCTGAACCTAACGGTGTGCTCTTCTGTGGTGCCAATAACATTGCGTTGAACCTGGCAGAAGCATTGCGCCAACACGGTATTAAGGTTTTATTGTCTGATACGTCCTGGAGTAATATCCGTGTTGCCCGGCAGCAGGGTTTTGAGGCGTACCACGGCAATCCAACATCAGGCCATGCTGCAGAAAATTTAGATTTGCAGGGTATTGGCAAGCTGGTTGCTGTGTCTTCAAACAGAGACACCAACGCACTGGCTGGTATGCATTTTCGGCAAGAATTTGGTAGCAGCGCCGTATTTACACTGGAAGGCGCATCGGCCGACGAAGCTTATGAACGGTTCGACACGGCCAATCGTAACCGTGCCAACCCATTGTTTGATGCATCATTGAGCTACAGCGCGTTGGCTAAAAGACTGCGCAAAGGTAAGATCCGGCACATAAGCGTATCTGAACCGGTGGAGACAGTGGACGCACAAGCAACACCGGCTTCAACAAACTCCGAACAAAACCGAGAATCTCGTGAGCAGAAACTAGCCCTAACGCCGGAAGTGGATCAAACAAGTACGTTGGCCAACAACGATGCTGATCTAAAACTTTTTGCAATTGACCAAGAAGGTGCTTTGTACATCTATGGAAGTGGCGAGCGTATAGCCGCTAAACCCGGTTGGCAATTGATCGTTCTGACACCAACAGACAACAAACAGAAGAATCAGTAAAGTCTGCAATGATGTAGCGCAGACAAGCGCTACATCACCATTCAATCTGGGCTAGGAGCCAGCGCGTTTGATGCTCTCAACGATCTGTTTTTTGGCATTGGCAGCATTTGCCCAGCCTTCTATTTCCACCCATTTACCTTTTTCCAACTGCTTGTAGTGCGTAAAGAAATGCCCTATCTGTGCCTTTAGCAATTCTGGTAAGTCATCAACATCATTGATAGTGTCATAGAGCGTGGTCAATTTCTTCACAGGCAATGCCACGAGCTTAGCATCGGGCCCAGCTTCGTCTTTCATATTCAATACGCCGACAGGTCTGCAAGCAATGACGCTGCCATGCACCAATGGATAGGCCTGGCTTTTAGGTCAAGAAGGTCCGCCCAAGCATCGCG
>CALKXZ010000330.1 GCA_938003775.1 uncultured Granulosicoccus sp.
CTCACTTTTTTTCTTGGTCGAAAAACAGGAGACAGCCCCCTTGAATAACTTTCAAGTTATTTGAGGGGGTTTTTTACTGACCATCAAGTAATGTGATCAGGAGGGGAGAGATTCTCTGCAGATAATCTGCTCGCTCTGATAGGGGCGTGCTGTAGGGGTGTGCTTTAGAGGTGTGCCGTAGAGGTGCGCTGGATGGGTGGCGCAAGGACTGGGTACTGGCTTGACTCTCCAACGATTCATCAGCTGGAAAAAGCTCTCGGGGCATTGAGGTGTATTTCAAGGTCGCCAAACAACTTCTTTATGTGCTCAAGAAGCAAATCAATATTTTTTGTGATCCCTATCACATTAATGTATCTGTTCGCAACACGTTACCCGGCTCTGATAAATGAAAATCTGAGTCTGGCTCATACTCAAAAGAGCAAAGTTGGTTGCGTGTCACACTTTGCAGGACCAGCTGAATGCAATGAATTTCGCCACCTAAATTGGGCCAATGTTTCCGGTTTTTGTCAGTGGCACTTTGAAGTCATCAGGTCCAGAGTTGGCGTTTTCAGTACGCTGTAGCATGAAAGCTATCAGTGCATACGTGGAAAAATTCTTTGTCAGTTGCTTTCAATTTGGCGTGCTTTCAATAGCATTGAAGCATGGTCAGTCGGTGGAGAAATGGGCAAATTTAAGTGCAAAGAATGAGGTAACCCTTTCAATATTACGAAAAGGTTAATAGTGAAACTTAAATTCATTGTTTGTATACGTGCCGGGTTATATTCGTCGCCACTTAGAAATGGAGTAGTAAGTTTTGACTGCAAGAATATTGAACACAGCGGGCGTCGCTCTCGTCTTAGCTTTGCTAAGCCAAAGCGTATTGGCGCAAGCAAGACCTG
The DNA here is from genome assembly GCA_938003775.1 of uncultured Granulosicoccus sp. Taxonomy (GTDB): domain Bacteria; phylum Pseudomonadota; class Gammaproteobacteria; order Granulosicoccales; family Granulosicoccaceae; genus Granulosicoccus. Next base: position 879 of record CALKXZ010000330.1, read on the forward strand.
GCGATAGCGGGTTGCAGATCGACAAGAGATTGCTCGACAGTCGATTCCCTCAAATGAGTCAATGGGGTAAAGCCGGTGTTCGTGGAGGCATTCCACCACTGGAATCGCACACGGTTAAAAAAGTTATAACTGCCAGTAGTTCTAGCAACATTAATAACGCTATCAGGAGTGTTGCTAACCAGGGTGGCGGAGCGGTTTTCATGAAGAACGGCACCTACACGATTGACGATCGAATCGACATGAAATCGAATGTTGTATTGATTGGCGAATCCCGTCGGGGGGTGATAGCACGAATCTTTATGAACAAACGCAGCGCGTTCTATTTCGGACCAGGTGTCAAGCGCAGCGGTATTTATAGAATGAGGATTGCTGGATCATGGGGTAGGCCAAACTATGATTGGAATATCGGTGACAGCAGACGGAACAATGAACTGCCCGGTAACGAGAACGTGAGCGTCATGTTCAAACGTGGCGTTGTTGATTCGTGGATTGACGGTGTTGACATAATCAATAGCGGCGATTTTCCGCTCAGGAATGCCGGCTCACACATCACGATGCGCGGTCTAAATGTGAGGGGCGTACACAACAAGCATGGTGGGGCACACGGGTATTTCTTCATTCTTGGTGATCGAAATTTACTCACGCAGTCAAGAATTACGCGCCTGCGGCATATCTCGATTCAGGGCAGTCACGCTGAGTACAATGTGGTGTATGACAACTACTTTCGACAGGAAATCAGCTTCCATTCGGGGGATCGCGGTAATAATCTGATTGAAAAAAACCGAATTACACTGCCTGCTGATATGCCTAATGGGTCACGCCAACAACCTGATTATCGGGCGATCATGGGGCCTTGGTCTTCAAAGCATAGAAAAAGTAATACAGACAACTTTATTTACAACAATTACTTACTAGAGGCCAATCACGGCAACAGAGTCAGAATGTCGGGTGACAGTGCCGTCTATGCTGGCCCCATTTACAATGTGTCAAGAGGTGAGAAACAGACGCGTAACTTCCCGAAGCATCGGCACGTGCCAAGAGCTAAAACGCTTTACCCGATTAATCTGGGCAGCGCACAGTAGTTCTAGTAAGTACCAAGTAAGTACCAAGTAAGTACCAGTGAGCCCTGCGTTACATTCGGTAACGCATTGGGCCTCTAGCGCTATCAGCCCAACGTTTGAAAAGCTCGCCGTATACCCCTATTTAATGCGCTTTTCTGCGTTGTTCTGATGCCGCTGTAAACAAGAGGGAGCGTAACGTCAGCCAACATGTGACGTTACGCAGACATTGACTGTGCTTTCACACAGCCGCCACCCATTAGTGTGCTTCAGCACGCTAGAGCATCGCAAACAGACGGGCTGGACCACCGGTTCCACCCTTGTGTTTTGGCGCGCCAATGACAAGTGTCGCTCCTGATGCGGGGACCTTGTCGAGGTTGGCTACATTCTCAATGCCAAAGCGCCCACTGGGTAGCCACGCATAGTGAGTCGCGAAATCGCCTGAGATGCCATGGTCAAGCGATAAGGTATCAACTGCGATTGATGCAGCGTCAGTTTCCTCCATCAACATTTTTGCTGCCTCAACGTGAAATCCGGGATAGTGTTGCTTGTCGCCATCAAAGTTACGGTAGCCCTCGCCGTCCACTTTTTCCGCCCAGCCAGAATACATCGCGACGCAGGCATGGGCCGGAATGTCACCGTGTGCGGCTATCCAGGCTTTGATGTCATCCGGTGTTACCTGCGCATCAGGATCATCGGCTGCACGCGCGGCGATATCAATGACACACAATGGTGCGACAAGTTTAGACACGGGTATTTCGTCAACGGACATACCATCGGCTGAAAAATGCAGTGGTGCATCGATATGAGTACCCGTGTGTTCATTAAGTCGATATTCGAACAGGTTAAACGCATGTTCAGCAAAATTGAACTTCTGCTCCATTTCGAACCCTGGTTCACCGAAGTAGGTGGGAAAATCTGCTGACAGGGTATGTGTCATGTCTTCGATACGGTCGTGGCCAGCAGCCATTGCCACAGGTGCTGCCACGGCGGCACCGCCAACTGCCAAGGTAGCTCCGGTACGCACCGCATCCTTGAAGAATGAGCGTCGGGATAGCATTTGATTTTTCACAGCGTTGATTACACAAATATCACACATAGATTATTTAACTCCTCGGATTTTTGCTGTCATCTGAAAGTAACTGCACGTAAACGTATCTGCGCGAGATCTTTTTTGAAAAAGCAGATCTTGTAATCTGTGATAACAGATTCAACAAGTTTCCACAAATATCCGCTGCGTCCAGCGACGTCAGATGAATCATGATTGATCAGAGTCAGTGGATAATAAAGCCACCACAGGCCGAGAAACACGCTATCACTGACAAATTGTGTCCATATTCAAGGCTCAAAAACCGACCAACCCGTCCGTTGTACCAGCATCTCCAGAGCTAACGTACCCAGTTTTGAATTACCACGCTCATTCAAACCAGGCGACCATACA
>CALKXZ010000331.1 GCA_938003775.1 uncultured Granulosicoccus sp.
GTGTGGGGCTTCCCCATGTGAAAGTAGGTCATCGCCGGGTTTTATTCACGACCATCAAGGCCGTACTCTTCATTGAGTACGGCCTTTTTGTTTGGTGCTGAATCACGGTAGTATTTAATTTTGCGTGAGTCCTTATGAAAATTCAAATGTCGTGGTTGTTGGTCCTTACGGTTCTGGCATGTAGTGGTAATCTGCTAGCGCAGGATTTACCCGCGGGTGAATCGTTGTATCAAAGTGTTTGTAAAAACTGTCACGGTCCCACAGCCAAAGGCTTGGCGAGCTTTCCTAAATTGGCAGGCTATACCGCCGAGTACCTGACAGAGCGTCTCGAACAGTATCGCGCAGGCGAAAAATTGGGTCCTAACACAGCACTTATGAAGCCCAATGCAACCGGATTGTCGGATGAAGACATCGCCAACCTTGCGGCATACATAGCCACCACATTTGAGTAATCTTATTGCTCAATTGCTCAATTGCTCAATTGCCTCATCACCAGGCGCATTGGGCCCTCTTGACGTCGCCGTTGACTCGCTACATATTTTTATCGTGATTACGAGCACCAGGAAGTGTGTTGCGCTGTTTTTATGGTGCCGTACGTGCCCAGTGAGCACGTCCAGTGAGCAGATGAGCCAATAAAAATTCATTAACAACAGGCAACGTTTGATAGTGTGAAGTCTGTTGATTTGTCGTGTTCGAGGTGTAATCTGGACTAGGTTGGGAAGTCTGTGTGCGTCGGGTTGATGGTGCACTCTCACTGGTCTCAACGCTTACAGTCAACATAAGAGGAGAAAAACCATGTTTGGAAGAACACCAGAAAAACCGGATCAGTGGCTGATACCGCTGGTCGCTGGAATTCTCGTATGTGCGCCCCCGGTTGTTGCGCAATCTGGGGCAAACACGACAAGCCTGAAGCATAGTGTGGTTCTGTCAGACCTCGAAAGCCCCTGGGACATGGCCTTTCTTCCCGACGGCACCCTGTTTTTTACCGAAAAATGCAAAGGACTGTCTGTGCTCATGCCGTCCGGTGGCATCAATGCGCTTCTGGGTATGAACGGTTCTGAAGGCTATGCTAGCACTGCGGACGATCTGTTTTGTGAGGGTCAGGCTGGCATGATGGGAGTCGCGGTCGATCCAGGATTCGATGAAAATCGCAGACTCTATGTCTATTCAACATCCAGTATGTCCAGTCCTCAGACGAATCGCCTGATGCGATTTGTCGTGAATGATGATTTCACTGCGGTGTCCGAGCGCACTGATATCGTGGATGATGTTCCTTACAAAGTAGCAGAATCAGATCATCCATTTGGTGGGCCAGGTGCACATAATGGCGGCCGGGTTCGATTCAATCCAGGCGATGGTTTTTTGTACCTGACCACCGGTGACAATCACAACGAGGAAATACCACAAAGCCCAACACTCATGGGCAGTAAGGTATTACGTATGGACACTGATGGTAATCCAGCGCCAGAGAACGCACCGCCAGAAGGATTCGATAAGCGAACCTACACCTATGGGCATCGCAACGTGCAAGGTATCGCATTTCACCCGGATACCAACACGCCAATTGTTGCCGAACACGGGCCGTGGCATTCAGATGAAATCACGGTATTGCAGAACGGGGGTAACGCGGGTTGGGACCCCCGTCCTAATATGGCAGGACGCGGTGATTGTCCGGACGACTATTGTGGCTACAGCCCTAACCAGATGGACGGCATGAACCGTTTTGAACGCGCAGCGTTTATGCCAATGACAGACTTTGCTACCTACCCCGACGCCATGCCACCGATCTGGAGTAACAACGGGTGGTCACAAGGAACCAGTTCTGCAGAATTTCTCACCGGCGAGCAATGGGGAGACTGGGACGGCAATCTGGTGATTGGTATCATGGGTATCGGCTTTGGTGGCACGCCGATCGGTCAGCGTATTGATGTCATCGAACTGGCCGAGGATGGGAATTCAGTGGTCGATGTGACTGAAATGACCTTGCCAATGGATGCTGGACGATTCCGATCATTAGTTCTGGGACCAGACGGCAGTCTCTATACAGCGGTTGATGAAGGTATGATCCACAGGCTCGAGCCCTGAGGCACAGCCAAACCAAGCCTAGCCATACTGGCCAGTACACGTGCCGTTCTATTGTGGGGCGGCACTTGTAAACGTACTCATTGACCGTGGATCAATTGATCGCTTAATTCGTATTGCTGGTCATCAACACGAATGCGATGAAACTGGCCGTTGAATTGCCAGTTGGTGTCTGACCCACTACCTGACATGGTGGCGTTGGCGGATATAAATTCACCGTTAACGAAGTATAAGGTGCGATTAAATCCATTGGAAAAGTGCACAACTACGGTTGCATCTCCTCCGCCACTACGAGCAACCTGCGCCGTGCACAAGCCCATTGGTTCGCCGCGTTCTTGTGCGCAGGGAGTCTGCTGTTGGGCGTCAAAGTCTCGCTTGCGAGCACGCAATTGACTATCGTTAACGCCCGTCAAAACTGTTCCGTCCACTGTCAAAACCGGTGTTAGCAGGTCTGCAGGAATATAACCGCGGACCTTCTCTGGCGTAATTTCAACATGGCACCACACCTTGTCATTGATTCGGTCACACCCAAGATTGACTGCAATGCCATCGTCATCAACAGTTGTCTTGGATGGTGCGCCGAATGACGGCTCAGAATAAATGGTCGATTCGCTGTTGGCTATAAACTGCCAGCGTCTGGGTCCGCCATCCGCTGCTACACGCGGTATATCAGCAACCGCTGCTTTCTTGTCCGACGAATTCTGGGCTAATGCCACGTAATGTGTGCCTACACTTAACGCAATAACAGTAAAAATGGCAAGGTTGCGCATCATCAGTCACCGTGTATCGGCACATTGGAATTCGGATCATAACCGGATGATGCGCGGATTCAGCAAATAAGCGGACAACAGCTTGAGTATTGTCCTAATCTGTGCGCGATAAGCTATCGATGCAGCGACGCGTGATCTGTTGTCAATCTAACGCCATGGTTTACTAAGTTTGCAAAAATTCTTTTACCGTCAAGACTACTTGGCCTGATTTGGCAGCCAGCCTGCGCTACGGTAATAAGGTTCTTTTTTGGTCATGCTAATAAAGCGCCCTGCATTGTGTGCAGGGCGCTAACCGCTGAGATTATTGCTGCGGAGTGATGGTCATTAGAAGAACTCGACCATTCAAGCTAACTGACTGACCACGGCCAGTCAGGCTGCTGACACGTGTATCCGGGTCAAGTGCACCCGTATTTGGTTCAGGCTGACGCTGTACCTGATTGGCTCCAGTGCCTGGCTCTTCGTCAGCTTCGGTACCTGCATCCCAAATAGCGATATCAGCTGCGGCGACTTCACCAGAGACCGGTACACCGTTTACGAATAGGTCCAGACTGTTGTCAGCGTCAGTTGCTGTGTAGAACCAATCGTTGGATGGAATGAACATAGTGACGAAATCGAGTTTGTCACCGTCAACTGCCTGCATAGTGAACTCGTAAGCACCGCCGGGACCAATGGGACCAGGCTCTGATGCACCAACTGGTGTGGTAAAAGCAACAGAACCGGGAACTGCTCCAGGATACGGGGCGGTATTGCCATCTTCAGCCACAGCTTCCAGGCCAGCGTTAGCCGCATCACGAGGCAACAGCAGTGGACTGTCATTCTCTTCACGATGCACTATGAACGCACCTGGAGACAGGGGTACTGGTTGTGTTTCACCGGTTGAGGCGACGTTGAGTGTATCGGGTGTGGATACGTTTTCTATTCGTACCAAGAACGACGTTGCATTACCAGCATCAATCTGTCCGCGGATTTCACCAGGCGCGTTGGCTTCAGTGTGCACATTGAAGTACAGCTCGCCTCTGTTGAACGCACCAATTTCATCCTGAGTCAACGCAGCAGCATCTGCTGGTACGGTCCATGTTGAACCACCATCAGCCGTCTCTAGACCGACCAGGATTGGACCTGTTGAGCCGGCAAAACCACGGTGAATATGTGCCATGGTAGCTGGGCCAGACAAGTTACTAACACCAAGCGTGGCAGTAACCACGCCATTATCATCGACCGACACCTCAGCAGAACCACTGGCACCTGCTGGAACACCACTTGGCGCCGGAATCTCTTGTGCGGCGTCAAGCGTAACCGACACAGTTTCGACGTTATCTGGACTATCCGGTCCTGTTACTGGTGGCACAATAGTGCCTGGCACGACAGGGTCATCGCTGTCGCTACCGCAAGCACTGAGTGCGATGACGACCGATAGGGCAGTCGCATGTTTAAAGAAATTACTTTTAGTCATGGTAAGGACGATCTCCATAAAAGGTTTAGAACTGTTTAGATCCAGCAGGCTTACGGTCGCAGTCACCGCAGCATACTGGTACAAACAATGGAAAATGAAAAAGTACCGCTCCTGTGAGCTATCAGTATCAGGTTTAGTTCCACGGACATGACAAACGCTGCATTATGCAGCAACTTGACAGTGGAAAGGGGCACTAAACACGCTTGTGCGCAGTACCGATACCCTACGAGTGTGCGCATTGAAAAAGTACTGGCGATGAGAGCTACCCGCATCGGGTTTAGTTCCGTGAGTTCAAAAACCCCTTTGTATTCAATCGTTTAATTGAAAATACTAGCCAAAACAACCAGTCAAACTAGATGGGTTTCATCAATACACGAACCGACTGTTACTCAAGCGCGTGTACGCTGTGCTAATGAGTCTGAAATCTCATTGTTTGGCGTTAGCTCGGCTCAATCGGATAGATGTGGGATGTGCCCAGTGCTTAGCGTCATTCTTGTGTCGAATAAATGGTGTTTACACATTTACTATATTGGCGTAGACCCCAGCGCTCAGACAACCCTACTGGTGCCCGGATGAATACCCGGATGAATACCAAGTGCTTGCTAGGTGTTCGCCTGGCTTATATCCGTCTGTGGTATCAACATAAAAAATTCGACATTGGTTGGCATCATAGCCATCACAGCACGTCTCTTTAGCCAGTGCTAACCCTATGCTTGGACAGAAGTTGTGGACCGTCGCCAGAAGAGCGAGGGTTTGATAGCAGTAGGTAGATGATCCAGGTTAGTGTATTCGCTGTTGTAACTTCACCGACTACTAACAGTGATGCTGTCGATATCAGCGTGCAACGTGATTACGCGGTAGCACCGATTGCGCACGCCCAGAATTGACAATCTACTGTTGCATCGTTACCGTCTTATTCGATGATTGATAGTGAACAGTAAACTATGTCCAGTACTGAAAACAAACCGTTGGCATTGATATGCGGTGCTGGCCCCGGTCTGGGAATGGCAGTAGCTAAGCAATTGGCGTCAGCCGATTACAAGGTGGTCGCCCTGAATCGATCCGCACCGTCTGTAACGCACAGTGCTGTCGAACATCACGTGCTTGACTGTGCGGATGCGGTAGCGGTTAGTAGCACGATTGAAA
>CALKXZ010000332.1 GCA_938003775.1 uncultured Granulosicoccus sp.
GTTCGCGGGGGATACCTAATACCCGTACCAGGCCGTCAGACACCACTCGAAAGGTTAAGTCAGCATCCAGCTCCCAGAAAAAGTCGGCAGCAGCGCTAGCGTAGTGACGGTACCGCTGCTCGTTGGCGCGAAGTCGCCGCAGTTGTAACAAATGACTGGACGGCAGTGTGCTGACACCCGAACTGCCAAAGTTGGCATGACGGGTTAAATCCGCCAGCTTGGGTCGCTGGCCAGCCGGTGAATTCAGAATCCGGGCATCCGAGATGGCAACATCAACAAATGACAATAATGTGGCGCGCGAGGCACCCCATTGAACCTGCGTGGCTCTGGCAATCAGTCGCACCAGACTCCCGGTTCTGGAGCGAGCCTGGAGATTCACCCGTTGTGCCGGGCTACTGGCCGGTGAGTTTAAATCTGCCAATGCCACATTCAGGGCACGCCGGTGTTCAGTCTCGCTGAATAAATCTGACACGCGGCCATGGTCCATGAGCGATTGCGCACTGGGGTGGCCTAGTACCCGCGCTGCATTATCGTTCGCAAACAGGATATATTCGCGGGCGATTATCAGGCTGCCTTGGATACCATCATTGACCAGTGTCTGGTAGTCGATGGTAAAGGCAGGCCGAGGCGTATTGAATGCAGGACCACCGAGTAGACGAATATCGATACCGCTGACATGGTTGTCTCTGTTGATGACGGGCGTACGCACAATCATGGCTTGTTGCGGTTCTAACGACTCATTGGCATGGCCCAGGTTAATGGCACTGATATCGGCCTGCGCCGAGAAAATTGCCTGGCTGTCCAGCGCCATCTGTTCACGTGCCACATGACCTGGGAACAGATCAAAATCCGTCTTGCCGATGACCTCATCTGGTGAGATCCTGCCAAGGCTTTGGGCAAACGCAGTAGAGCAGGCCCGGTATACCAAACGTTCGTCTTTCAGTGCAACACGATCACTGACTTGACTGAGCATTCCGCCATGATTCAGCATGCGTATTGAGCTTCAAAACACTGGCGGACTGTCTTCACGTTTACTGTTGTTTCACGTCCCGAACCGAAGGTCACATTATAGAGCAGCGAGATAAAAACAAAGGTAACAACGCATCATTTTTTTGTTGTTTTTTTGCTAAGTTACGCCAAAACTAATAATCACTTCAGATTCTGTTGACATTACAGATTACGGCGGTACTGCCCCCCCACTTCGAACAGTACGCCCGTCAATTGGCCCAGTGAGCAGAACGGCACCGCGTCGATCAAGGCGGCGAACACATTCTCATTGGCAATAGCCGCATCACGCACCTGTTTCAGAGCCTCAGCAGAATAATTCGCATGGCGAGACTGGAAATCTGCCAATCGTTGTATCTGGTCATTTTTTTCCGCATCGTCAGAGCGCGCCAGCTCGATCTCATGATGCTCCTCGCCGGACGGATTATGAAACGTGTTAACACCCACAATGGGTAGAGACCCATCGTGTTTGCGGTGTTCATAAAGCAAGGATTCGTCCTGAATCTTACTACGCTGGTAACCGGTTTCCATGGCACCAAGCACGCCGCCGCGATCCGATAACCGATCAAATTCAGCGAGCACGGCCTGTTCCACCAGATCAGTCAGTTCATCGATGATAAAGCTACCTTGGTTAGGGTTCTCATTACAAGCCAGACCCCATTCTCGGTTAATGATCAGTTGGATAGCCATAGCTCGGCGCACCGATTCATCAGTCGGCGTGGTTATGGCCTCATCGTATGCATTAGTATGCAATGAATTGCAATTGTCATAGATCGCAATCAAGGCTTGCAGCGTGGTGCGTATATCATTGAACGCCATTTCCTGCGCGTGCAAAGAGCGGCCCGATGTCTGAATGTGGTACTTCAGTTTTTGACTCCGCTCGTTAGCGCCGTAGCGCTCACGCATAGCCACTGCCCAAATACGCCTAGCAACACGGCCCATAACGGTGTACTCAGGGTCCATGCCATTACTGAAGAAAAACGACAGGTTTGGCGCAAAGTCATCAATGTGCATACCGCGGGCAAGATAACTTTCCACATAGGTAAAACCGTTGGAGAGCGTTAACGCTAGTTGCGTCACAGGGTTCGCACCAGCCTCGGCGATGTGATAGCCCGAAATGGAGACTGAGTAAAAGTTGCGCACCTCATTGTCAATAAACCAGGCTTGTATATCAGCCATCATCTTCAAACTGAATTCAGTCGAGAAAATACAGGTATTTTGACCTTGATCCTCCTTGAGAATATCCGCCTGCACCGTTCCACGCACTTGCCGGTAGGTATGCGCACGTAGCTGTGCCATCTCGTCTACATCTGGCTCACGTGTGTTCTTTGCGCGAAACAGCTCGACTTGCTGGCGCACCGCTGTCACAAAATAAAATGCCAGAATGGTCGGGGCTGGCCCATTAATCGTCATTGACACGGACGTATCGGACGCACACAGGTCAAAGCCGTCGTACAGCACCTGCATATCCTCCACCGTGGCGATTGACACACCAGCGTTTCCAACCTTGCCATAGATGTCCGGCCGCATAGCAGGGTCGTTCCCATACAGGGTGACTGAATCAAAGGCTGTCGATAAACGCTTAGCCGGTGCATGCTCTGATAACGACTTAAAACGTTTGTTAGTCCGCAGTGGACCACCTTCACCCGCGAACATGCGGGTTGGGTCTTCACCACGTCGCTTGAACGGGAATACACCGGCTGTAAACGGAAAATGCCCCGGCAGGTTTTCACGGCGTAACCAGGACAACAGATCGCCGTGATCATGGTATTTAGGTAACGCCACTTTGGATACACGGGTACCCGACAAGGTTGTCACCTGAGTCGTGTTACGCGTCTGCCGGCCCCGCACACTCGAAATATGTTCATCATTTGCATAAGCATTAGCGGTAGCAGGCCAATGGTTCAGCAGCCGAAGACTTTCTGGTTGTAACTGGTCAGTTCGCGCTTGTATCAGCGCATTCAAGTCATCGTTGCCTGAAAGAGCTTTGGCCGTTTGCAAATGCTGACATTCTCGTGCCAGCTGCGCTTGCATCGTGGTCTGTTCATGATACTGTCGAATACACTGTGCAATATCCGATAGATACCGTTGCGCCGAAGGCGGAATAATAGTGGACTGTCTGGTACTGGCGTTCACGCTGACTGGTGGCAATAGACCGGGCCCTAAAACCAGGCCTTTGTTTTTGAGCGCGCGCGCAACCGACTGATACAGAGCTGTCACACCATCGTCGTTAAAACGTGCTGCAATGGTTCCGTACACTGGCATGTCATCGGATGATTGATCAAAGCTTTCTCTATTACGCTGCACCTGTTTGCGTACATCACGCAGCGCATCATCACCACCTTTGCGTTCAAGCTTATTGATGGCAACGATATCGGCAAAGTCCAGCATGTCAATTTTTTCAAGTTGGCTCGCTGCACCGAACTCTGGGGTCATGACATACAGGGACACATCGCTAATGCCGACAATACCGGCATCACCCTGACCAATTCCGGGTGTTTCGACAATAATGAGATCAACACCCGATAGCCGAACAGCTGCGAGCATGTCTGTCAGCGCTGGCGGTACCTCACCACGGGCATCGCGCGTTGCCACAGAACGCATGAATATGTTTTCGTGCTCGATGGCATTCATGCGAATACGGTCACCGAGTAAAGCACCACCGGTTTTACGGCGAGTCGGGTCTATAGCCAGCAGCGCAACGGAGACCTTATCCTGCTGATCCAGGCGCAGGCGGCGGATTAGCTCGTCAGTCACCGATGACTTACCCGAACCACCGGTACCGGTTATACCCAGCACTGGCGCCGGTTTATCGAGTTTCTGCGCCTGCGCTCTTAGCCTGTCCAGCTCTTTGTCAGAGAGCTGATGATTCTCGATAGCGCTAAGCAGCTGAGCCAGCGGCCGATGAGCGGTTAGGCTGAACGGCTCAGTAGTGGGCGAATACAAGGTTGCTGGTGCACGCGCGGATTCTGTCTCCCAGCAGGCCCGGGTATGCTCGATCATGTGGCTGATCATGCCCTGCAGACCCATCGCCTGGCCGTCCTGAGGCGAGTAGATTCGGGCTACGCCATACGCGTGTAGCGCCGTGATTTCCTCAGGTACGATAACGCCGCCGCCGCCGCCAAACACTTGAATAGCACCCGCACCACGCTCACTCAGGCAGTCAATCATGTACTGAAAATACTCGACATGCCCTCCCTGATAGGAGCTGATGGCAATGCCGTGCGTATCCTCTTGAATAGCTGCGCTGACAATTTCTGCCACGGATCGGTTATGCCCCAGATGCACAACCTCGACTCCCGATGCTTGTAGCATGCGGCGCATAATATTGATTGACGCATCATGACCATCAAACAGACTGGCAGCTGTGACGAAGCGTAAGGGTGGGCATGCCGTATGGGTGTTAAAGGCGGCAGCGGCTTGAGACATCGTATGGCATCGTTCAGGAAACCCATTAAGATAGTGAACGTTCTTGACGTTTACGTCAACGTCAACTTACTCTAAGGGCATGAGCGCCCCCGCGAACAGCATTGAGCCGGAATTTTCCATCACCGATCTGGCTCAGGAACTGGATATCACGACCCGCACCATCCGCTTCTATGAAGACCGCGGCCTGCTGCGTCCGGCACGCCGAGGCCAGCAACGGGTCTATTCGCGGGCCGATCGCACGCGCTTGAAACTGGTGCTGCGCGGTAAGCGGCTTGGTTGGCCGCTGAACGATATTCGCGAGATGATCGAGCTGTATGAGACCCCGGACGGAGAGCGGCGGCAGTTAGAGCTGATGCTGGCACGCATTGAACAGAGCCGCGCCACCTTGTTACAACAGCGCGACGACATCGAGCTGGCGCTACGAGAATTTGACGAAATCGAATTGCGCTGCCGCGAACAATTGACACCCCACCATGAATAACCGACCCACCGATCCCATCGTTATTGTTGATGCTGCCAGAACACCTATGGGCAGCTTTCAAGGTGCACTTGCGCAGGTAACAGCACCACAGTTAGGGGCGGTCAGCATTCGTGCGGCTATGGCTCGGGCGCGTATTCAAGGTGATGATGTGGATGAGGTGATCATGGGTTGCGTGTTGCCAGCAGGGCTAGGCCAGGCCCCTGCCCGTCAGGCCGCTCTGAGCGGTGGCATTCCCGACA
>CALKXZ010000333.1 GCA_938003775.1 uncultured Granulosicoccus sp.
CACCGGTAACATGAACGATCGTGTTGCCGGTTTATTTCGCATTCCAGCTAAATCCAATATCAGTTAAAAAGAGAGAAACGACTCCTTTCAATGCGCAAATTTACTTGAGGAAACCCTGCTGTAATAATCTGGGAAACAACAACAGGTCGTCCCTGTAGCACCGCCAGAACGGCGTTTGAAAAGCTCCCCGTATACCCAATACGCGTCGCGTTTGGTTTAATTATGTTAATCCAGCAAGTCGCAAGCCTTGTACAAAATGCTCGGTGTCTTCAGGGTTTACATCGGGTTGTACGTTCTCCCAATGCGCTATGTTGAAGTTTGGGTATGCTTCCATCACTTTAGAGGCTTGAAATTTAGCATCTTCTTTTCTACCCATATACGCGAAACAAGCGGCTAACAACCTTCTTCCTTCAGTCGGACTATTCATCCTCTTCAAGGTGCTAACGGCCTTGTCGTACTCCTTGAGATTAAAATAAGCACCCCCTAAATACCAAAGATACTGATCCGGGTAGAACGGATTGAGTAAAAGCGCTTTGTTCAGTAATGAAATGGCTTCTTCCGATCTGCCGCAGTGTGCTAATGCATCACCCATATTTGACATGATATCGGTGTCATTTGGATTAAGACTTAATGCAGTTTCAAATGAACTCAAACAGGCGTCATGGTCTTTGCGATATAGATTAACAAATCCCAGTTCACCGTATCCCCTGGCGTCACTGGGATCGTACAATACCGATTCCTGTGCTAATTCATGGGCTTTTTCGAGTGCAAATTCAGGATGTTCTGTCCAGGAGTATCGCCAATCAAGATTGTATGTTCGAGATAATGATGCAATAGCCCGGCTGTAATCCGCTTCGTTTTGTAGTGCAGCTTCGTACATATGTCTGGCCTGGACATTCTGCTCTTTATCATACCTAAAGATTTTCTGTTGGCCTTGCAACAGTAGCGTATAGGTTTCAATAAGCGCCGGAACTTGTATTCTTCCCTGGGCCTTATCTGCAGACTGTGTTTGTATTGCAACCGCTGAAGAGACCAGATTCGTGATCTCATCCTGTAGATCGAATATGTCATCAATCTCGCGGTTATAGCGCTCACGCCACACGGTTATATTGGACTTACAGTCAGAAAGTTCAACAGTAAGCCTAATTCTGTTGGCAGACTTTCGAATAGATCCGGTGACAACATACCGAGCGCCTAGCTCCCGTCCAACCTGGTCCAGTGGTACATCCCGACGTTTGTAAACGAACGTTGAACTACGAGAGATAACAGAAAGGCCATGAAATCGAGATAGATTAGTGATTAAATCTTCGGTAACACCGTCTGCAAAAAAATCATCAAGATCGTTGTTATCTAAATTTCGGAATGGAAGTACCGCGACTGTGGGCTTGCGCCCGGGGAGATTATCTGTATCGGTAGCACCGTCTCTAGCACGTGGACTTGCAGAAATAAGTGCTACTTGGGTGTCTTTTGTGATTTTATAAATATCAACAGGGTCTTTTATATTCTTTAATTCCACACGACCTATATATTCAAACCCTACGTTTAGTTTGTTCTTAACTTGTTCATATACCGAACTTGAAATAAAAATACTGCTGGTACTGGCCTTGGTTTCAATTCGGGCGGCTATATTGACACTATCCCCCACGTACTGATTAGCGACTCGCATAACATCGCCCATATGAATACCAATGCGCAGTAGGATTTTTTTATCGTCAGGTAGCGGGCTACTCTCTTCTTCAGTTAACTTTTGGAGCTCTATAGCCAGCTTAGCAGCATCAACGACGCTGTCAAACAAGAAGAACAACCCATCACCCATAGTTAATGCCAGCTCCCCATTAAACGCCACTACCAGTTCTTCACACTGTTTAATGAGCTGGGCTGTACGAGAGGAAGTATCCTCTTCATCACGCGCCATCATGCGTGAGTAACCCACTATATCGGCGAACACAATAGCCCGTAGGCGCCGTGAACCAGCATCACTTGCACCACTGAGCGTTTTCATGAGCCAATACGCAGTGAATGCGGAAAAATACTCAGCGCAGGTTTAACCATTAAAATAGCGTGTAATGTTCTCATGTCAGATATCAATCCGATGCAGGCCAGCACCACAAGGAAGAAGGTCTTGGTCCCAACTCAACCGTAATAGCCGGGTTGAGATCAGCTTGCAAAAGGGTTCTTGTCTGATTCCATTCCTGTTTTAAAATGCCTACATTGACTAAATCAAGGTATTCACCGTGACTAAACCATGATTGCCGGGATATACCTTCTTGCTTGAATCCAAGGCGGCTTAGTAGTGCTTCTGACCCGCTGTTGTCTGAGCGATAAAACGTGGCAACGCGATGTAAGCGTAACTGTTTAAACGCAAGATCGATCATCATACAAGCCATTCGAATACCGATGCCTGTTCGACGCCAGGGCTCGGCCACAAAGCACGGCAATATAGCATGACCATGTAGCATGTTAATACTCTCCAAACCGGTCATGGCGATTGCTTCACCCTCAATGGTTTCGGTTATAAACCAGCTGCACTTCTCTTTGTCCCTATCGGTCACTAACGATCTACATAACTTGATCACTTCAGCACGATTAATGGGGATTGGAATTTGCCGATCAAAAATTGAGGCATCCTCTATTTGGAGATACCAGTCAGCCACCGAATCAGCATCCTCCACCTCAATAGGTCGCATCCTAAATTTGGTCTGATTGTTAGTCATAATTGGGATGATGTTGGGTTCAATTGCGAAATTGTTCGGCGCTCAATTGTTCTAATTTCTTGTCCAGCTTGACGAGCCTGGCCGATAGAAGTTTCATCATATTAAATGCAGTGCGAGGATCATTAATGACGGTGCTAATAAACAGCTCACTTTCAAAATCAATCACCTCGCAGGCACAATTGGCTCTTACGGAGGCTGCACGTGGTTCACCGGAGATCACAGCCATCTCACCGACCAATTCCCCCGATCCATGCTGAGCAATATGGATCTCTCCGTTGGGCGAATTCAGTAATACGGAAAATTCACCGTCAAGAATACCGAAAACGTTGTCGGTGGTATCTCCTTGTTTAAACAAGTATTCGCCAGGCTGAATCTGATAGCGCTGGCTGACAAATATCAGGCGCTTTAACTGTATGGCATCGAGGCTCTCGAACAGTTCAAGTCGACTAAGAAGTTCGTATTCGTCTTCAATACTCATTGTTATACTCTACTCTTGATCAGCTAAAATCGACACATGATCGTGTGATTGGCGCCGATATTGACTCACGATCGCGTGATGTTTGCCAGATTCCGGTTAGTTTCGCTAAATCGATTAACGACCACTTGCAGTATTTGGTAGCCGATTTCCCCGTTTGACTGAAGCATATCAATAAACACCTCTCGCCTCAGTCTTAGTACGGCCATATTGGTTGTTGCCTGTACTGATGCAAAACGGGGTTCGTCAGAGAGCAGGGCTAGCTCGCCAATCACGTCATTAATGCTGCATTGCCCAACTTCTTCTTCTGACACCCCATTAGCGATCAGGACTGTCGCCTTTCCGTCTACTATTATATAGAGTGCGTCACCGGGCTCGTTTTGATTGACCAGGCGTTCACCTTGCGCAATATTCAGAGCATCGCAATTCATTGCCAGCAACATCAATTGCGGATCGTCAAGGAATCGAAATAATGGAATTTTACGCAAAAGCGTTATTTTTTCATCTTCATTAACCGAAGATGCTGACCGAACAGAACGACCAGCTGTTGTGTCTTGAGTTTTTTCGCTGTCTGTGTTCTGGGGTACTGATGCTTCAATTTTGACGAGTTTTCCAGCCTGCAAATACGCGACCTGGTCAAAGTGGGTGGGGAATCGAGCTTGGCTGTCTACCCAGAACAGGCTCAATCGAGGATATTCCTGCTTAATGCCGGACAGTATTAAGTCGATTTCGTGGCTATCTAGAGCGCTGAGTCCTTCGTTAACAACCAGCACTTTTGGGCGCTTAAGAAGACCTCTGGCAAGTAATAGTTTTTGTCGTTGGGATACGGGAAGAAGCGCCCCCGCAAGACCAGTAGGCGCGGACAACCCAATTTCAAGAATGGGTGACATTAAGTCCAGACTTTGCAGAACTTCTAGAATGATACGGTAGACCTGATCTTCGGCGCCCATTCGCCCAAAGACAATGCGGCCAAAGATAATATTTTCGGCTATTGGTGTCAAAGCGTTGAAACGATCGGGTGAGAAGAAATCTATCAGATTACTTGCTTCAACATCCAGTTGGCTGGCAAACGAGTGTCGCAGCTGTAGGATAAGGTCCTTCTCATTGCCTTGAAATAAACCCAGTCTATGGCGACCGCTGATGATTCTGAAGAGTAAAGAGCGTATGAGTTTTCGTTCTGCTACAGCCAGTGATTCTATGCTAGATGTCTTGTCTATCAAGACTAGTATGCGTTTGAGTTCTGGTAAATCATCAGCATCTACGAAGCTGTATCGCTCAAAGAACTCATGGCCTGGTGGTAGGTCTGAGAACAGCTCAACCATGGTTTTGGCGGTTCTGATTGCCGCGTCATCCAGTGTTTTTGCCAGTTTGTTTTCTTTTAAAAGCGTCTTCAACAGTGGGTGTTCGGTTAAACCGTCCACGGAGAACATGTCATGGTTCGAGGCACCAAACAAAATATTCTCTGCCAAAGAGGCGTTGTCGTTGTACTGATTAGGGTCAAGAAATTCGACAATAGACTCCAATCCCTGGGATACGATGCGCTCTTTGAATAACGCTCGGGCTTGAATGATACGTTCGGTAAGCTCAGGGTAGTCATCCGGACTTATCGTGCAGGCGAGTGCGTAACGCACCAAATCGTCCTCCGCGTTAACAACACGAAGTGCGGTGCCCATCCGAGCCACTAATTCATTTTCATCTGCAGCTCCAGCGCTTTGATGATCAATCCAATTGGCACTAAGATCGACATCACTGTTGCCCGATAATCTGGCTTCCTCTCGCCAGTTTTTAAACTGTATGCTTTCATCGTGCAGTGTGTCAGTGAGTAAGTTTTCTTGCGGCCTGAACTTAAGGCTGATTAAAAGATTATCTCGTATCGAGGTCGCAAATAAATAAGAGTCATGGCCGACGTAACTAACACCTCGGCCTTTCGTCATTTTGGGGATATGGGAGATATCTTGATCTGCCATCAGTATTTTTCCAGTCGTGGGACTCACTAACCCGGCAAACATTTGTGCCAGAGCACTTTTTCCGCTGGCACCCTTGCCAACCAGGCTAATCCAGTCACCACCACTAACAGTGAGAGACACATTATCGACCTCACGAATGCCGTCGTGGCGTAGTAGCGTGGCATTACTGGCGGTCATAGACAGATCCGGTAGTTCCTCGAGCCATTGTTGTGTCAGCGATTCCTGACTCGGCGGACTCTCGTTGTCCACGTGGAACTGGTCAACTAGCACAGAGAATCTCATTCTTGAATCTGCCTGACCCTGATACCAGCTCAGTAACTCTTTCCAAGGTGGTGAAAGATCTTTGTACGCGGCCAACACTGCCACCAGTGCGCCGATTGATAAATCGCCGCGAATAACCAAAAGCCCGCCAATGAGAAAAAAGAAGAACGGTGTTAATTGAGCTATTGAGTTGTTCAGAAATTTTATAAAGAATTTTTTTTTGTATATCTGTACTCGAATATTAAAAATTCCACCCAGCAGTTTCGAAAAGTAGTCCCGGAAAAATCCGCTGTTGTCGTTTATATGAATTTCGTTAATTCCGGCAACCACCTCTCCAAGGTTTTCTGCCAGATTTCTTATTCGCAAGGTCCTTTGCCGATTCAGTAAATTGACCTGCCTTTGCAATTTAGGAATGAGCCACGCTTGTACCGGATATAACGCTATTGCCGCCAGACCCATTTTCCAGTCTTGAACAAACATGAACACAACAATGGTTAACAGCAATCCACCTTGGTAGAGTGGCAGCGAGATTGAGTCTCCGATAAATCCACCTAATGGTTCTGTCTCTTGATTGACCATGGATACAAGCTCGCCTTGGCTGGTATTTCGAAATCGAGCCAGTGGGAATTTCATAATGCGCTCGATCAGCTGCAGGCGCATACGACGGAGCATGCGTTCGCCCAGCATGCCACGGTATATATTAATAAACAGTTTGAACCCGCTATTGATCAGTACGAGGAAGAGAAACACAAAGCACAGGAGCAGCAGATACGGGACCTGTTCTATGTAGCCCACATTCGCACTGAATCCAGGAAGTTCGAAGGAGAGATTGACGGGAAAGTCGGTGCCACTGATGGCGTCATTGATAATCGTCTTGGGTAGGTCAAGACTCAGGTAATAGAACGGGAATGAGAGTACTGTCAGCAGCATCAGAATGATCTGCTGGCGCTTGCTGTGCTTTAGAATGTAGGCGAATAGGCCGTTGTCCATCAGGAGTAATCCTTGTAACGCTCCTGACAAAATATGAATTTAAGAACCTACGCACGGAAGTTCTAGCAGACACTAAAGGTCAGTGAGCATAATTTCAAAGCTGCTGAAATTGGGTGTGGTCACGTCCGTTATTGACACATGAAAATCAGATGTTGCCCTAACAGTCAGAAGTATCGCACGGCGGTGTTTCAGTTGACTGGTTTATTAGCGCATTCATGCCTACCAATATGGGTAAAAACCCATCGGGCACGGCGGACGTGCGTACTACCAACAATACAAGTGTGTCTCATTATCAAACATAGTATGGATATTCGTCGCTGGATTGAAATAACCGTTGACAATCCAGTGTGTCATGTATTTGCAGTGCGAAGCGTCACTTTTTGATCAATGGTTTTTTACATATTCAATGGAAAAATTAGCTTTTTAAGATCAATATGGCTAAGCGAGACACAAACGCACGCCTGTTACTGGGCTGAACTGCTCGCAGTGCGCAAAGGCTGTCTTATTGCCTCGGTGGTCTCGATGTCGGGGAATCTTCTAAATCGAAGATAATTGCTTTTGTGGAAGGCAGGGCGGTGCCATTGATACTAGAATTGTCTAAAACCACTGTAAATCGACCCTAAAAGGGCTGTTTAATGGGTGATTAGATGTTTATATAGTCAGTAATTCTATATAAAACATAGATTTACGGTGGTCCGACCCGTTTTTAGTTGGTTAATGCTGGAGGGAGAGAATCTTGAGAAAACATGTACGGTTGACTATGTCGTCGTTGGTTGTGGGGCTTTCGCTGGTTGTGGGGGGGTGTGGGTTTGATGGTGGTCCTATCATTACGCAAAACATTGGGACGACGGTTGATGATTCAACTGACCTATCGGTCAGTGTGAAGCGAGCGCTCAAAAAAACGCCTCAAACCGCGCTTTCAAATATTTATGTGACCAAGGTGAGTAGCGACAGTGTCAAGCTGTCCGGTTATGTAACTGACGACGCTACCTTGTACGAAGCTGAGCGAGTGGCTGGGCAGGTAGAGGGTGTGCGTTTTGTGGTTAATTCACTGATCGTACAGTAGCGACAGAAACGCTTTTTTCACGCTATGCAAAGGACTGCACGGCTCTGGACTTCATAAATTCTGGACAAAAAAAAGCCCTTCGTCAGAAGGGCTTTTTTAATCGCTTACGACTAGATTAGAAGGATTTAGCCAACTGTATGCGATAGCTGACCAGATCAGTATTGGCTCGATCGTCAGTCTCAGAGGTAATTCGGCCGCTCAACAGTGTGCCGCCACCCAGCGCGTAGCCGAGGTCCAATCGAACCGCTTCTTGGTCGGCTTCTCTGTCAGCACGATCGCCTTCCAGTAATGAGAAGGTTAGGGCTGCAGTGACGCCAGCAAAGCCATAACCCACTTTGACGGAGAACGATTCAGCATCGTCAGCGGCGACAGGTAAGATGCCATTGGCAGCGTCGGCAGCTATTGCTGCATCACCGTCTTCCTGTGTCCAGTAGTGAGCCGCAATAGAAGCACCAGCGTACGCAAATGATCCACCGATTGAGAAGTTGGTCAGTTCATTACGCTCTTCTACACCGACACCAACGCTGAATCCTGCAATGCCGAACTTAGCACCAAAACCAACAGCATCTTGGTTGCCTTCTGGCGAGAAGTTACCCACGATACCAACTGGACCAAATGTACCGACGTAGCTCAAGCCACCGCTGATTTCGCCACCGACATCAAAGATATCGTTAGCCACCTGACCGTATTCAACAGCCAATGGGATTTCACCCAAACGGAAGTCACCAAAACCGCCCTTAATACCGACGTAAACCGCATCAGCAGTACCTACGCTACCGATCGTTACGTCTTCTTCTTCGTCAACGTTGCCGGTGCTTATATCGACCGCGCCTTCGTTTGACAGTCGATCCAGATCCACACGCAGGCTACCGTAGCCGGTCAGGCCACTGTTCAGTTCATGCTCAGATGTGATACCGAACAGTACGTCACCAGTACCCACTTCCAGGTCGTCGCCGTCTGCATCGGTGCCGTTCAGGTTGATTTCAACTACGCCTGCCAGAGTTGTGTCTGCAGAAGCAATCATTGGCGTTGCAGCAATACCTGCGATTGCTACTGCCACTGCTGTCTTAGTGAATTTCATATGTTTTCTCCAATCAGATATATGCTGTAAAAACTATTTAGAACTGCGAACTATCGAAAAATGTGTTTCAGCGATGCAACTCTAGTCAGCGTGTCTGAATAATGCAACAACATATTGCGTTTTTGCAAGAGCTTGACAGAACTACCGGCGCCGCACGTTGTTTAGTGTAGAACAGAAACAACAATTGGCTAGTCGCGATACACAGAATAACCGAGAAATTGTACGCAGTGGTTTTTTTGCAACATATTGTTAGCTTGGTCGCGTCATCACGCTGGCGACATAGTGCAGATAACAATTATTAACGCGATATTTCGCTGTTGCCACGGGTTGCAGTGGCTCAGATCATCGCTAATGCGTCGCCACGACCATCAAAACTGATCGCCAGCGTGTCCGAATGCATACAATCCGGAAAAATTTAGCGTGAATACGCTCTGTCAATGATGCGCGGTGACTGCCCATCCACCGGCTCGATGACTTTGGGCTCACGCGAATACTTCACAGCATTTGGGGTGACTCGTGACTAAGTCACTTTGGCTGCCGCCTGACGCCGCTCCATAGCTCGACGTTTCGCCTCGGCTGTTGGCGTAACCGTGGATGTATTGTTGTCCTCAGGCAGGGTGATGTTCAGCTCGAGTACATCGCAATCGTCCTGAGTTTCTAGTTGAACGGACAATGCATCATCACCCACAGAGACGTACTTCTTGATGACATCAAGAATGTCCTGCTTGAGCATCGGCAGGTAATCTGGACCGTCGCGTCCGGTGCGTTCGTGGGCGATCAGTACCTGCAGTCGGTCTTTAGCTACCTTGGCCGACTGATCTTCTTTGTTTGTTTTGAAAAATCTGAAAAATCCCATGGCGATCTACCCGAATAGTCGCGACAGAAAGCCCTTTTTTGGGGCCTCCATGAAGCGATGTGGTTTTGATTCGCCGAGCAGGCGATCGATGGCATCTGAGTAAGCTTGTCCAGCTTCACTGTCATCGTCGAGAATGACGGGTTTACCGGCATTGGAGCAGTCAAGTACCGATGGCGACTCCGGAATGATACCGAGCAGCGGAATAGCCAGTAGGTCAACAATGTCGTCAACACTGAGCATCTGTCCGTCTTTGACGCGGCTAGGATTGTAGCGAGTGATCAGCAGGTGTTCCTTTACCGGCTCTTCGTTCATCTTGGAGCGCTTGGATTCACTCTGCAGAATGCCCAGAATTCGGTCTGAATCGCGCACCGATGACACTTCTGGATTTGTTGTCACAATGGCTTCATCAGCGAAATACAAGGCCATTTTGGCGCCTTTTTCGATGCCAGCCGGAGAGTCGCAAATGATGTAGTCAAACTCACTTTTTTTGAGTTTGTGCATGACTCGGGCAATACCTTCAATGGTCAACGCGTCTTTGTCACGCGTTTGCGAGGCTGGCAGGATATAGAGATTCTCAATTCTCTTGTCCTTGATGAGCGTCTGGTGAAGGGTGGCCTCCTGATTAACGAGATTGACTAGGTCGTAAACAACCCGGCGCTCGCACCCCATAATAAGGTCAAGGTTACGCAGACCGACGTCGAAATCGATGACGACCGTCTTGAAGCCCCGTTTGGCCAGGCCCGTTGCAATGGATGCACTGGTGGTGGTCTTGCCGACACCCCCCTTGCCCGAAGTTACGACGATTGTCTTGGTCAAGCTTCCACTCCCAAAAAAGTACTAATTGTCAAAGCGGCTCTATATTGAGCCTGTCTTTATCGAGCCAGATCTGCGCGGGTTTGCCGCGTAGTTCCTCCGGTATGGTCTCCAGCATGCGATAGTTGCCAGCAACCGATACCAGCTCTGCTTCCAGAGACTGGCAGAAAATTCGTGTTGACGTGTTGCCCGAGACACCGCACAAGGCGCGACCTCTGAGCGGACCGTAGATATGTATATTGTTGTCAGCAATAACCTCGGCTCCTGGGCCAATCTGGCCCATTACGATCAGATCCGTGTCTCGTGCGTAGACCTGCTGCCCTGATCTGATCGGTTTATCGATGAGCAGTGGTGCTTTGATAACGTATTCCACTTCGCGAGACAGGCCTAATTCAACGTCTGGGCTTACATCGAGCGAACTGTCCAGTTTCTCAGCACGGGTTGGTTTGAAGTCACCAGCCGTGCTGTCATGGGCAGCCGTTCCATCAGTTCCCGTATTCGCCTTGACCTCAGGACTGTTGGCAACCGTTTTCGTTGAGCCTGACCTGCGCGCATTGCTTTCGATCAATGGTATCGCGATTGACTTGGCCAACGGTGAAGATTTGTTACCAATACTGGCTACGATGGGAATAAGCTGATGGCGTTTTATGCAGTCGAGTAACGCAACTGCATTGATATCGGCGTCCAGATCTTCCAATAGACTCAGGTCGATGACAACCGGCGTGTCCTTGAAAAAACCGGGTGCTTGCTGCACCTTGTCGGCCAATTTTTGATCAACAATGTCCACGTCACTGGTGTGGAGCTTGAGCGACATGAAGGTGTACATGCCACCTTTCAGTTCGACTCCGATAGTGCTCGACACAATTCAACTCCGTGAGTAACAGCTGCGATATACAGCCGATTGATAAACTCCTAAAACCAGATCATCATGCTGCTGGTTCGCAAGCCGTAATTCTAAAGCAAATACACGGTGTTTATAAGACTGTCGTGCACTTCGACACACAAAGAAACGTAATTGGAAGAATCCGCCAAACCTGATTCGGACCATCGCAAGATTATCCATGTAGATATGGATGCATTTTACGCATCGGTCGAGCAACGGGACGATCCTGCATTACGGGGCAAACCCGTCATTGTGGGTGGCAAACCTAATGGCCGAGGGGTGGTCGCTGCCTGCAGTTATGAGGCCCGTGAATTTGGTATCCATTCGGCCATGCCAAGCTCCGAGGCTGGCAGATTATGCCCGCAGGCTGCATTCGTGAAACCACGTTTTGATGTGTATAAGCAGGTTTCCCAGCAGGTTCAAGCGGTATTCCGGGAATTCACAGCGTTGGTGGAACCGCTGTCATTGGATGAGGCGTACCTGGATGTGACGGGTAACACACTATTTGATGGGTCGGCGATACGACTCGCTCGCGAGATCAAAGACATGATTCGTCAACGCACTAATCTGATTGCCTCTGCGGGCGTCAGCTACAATAAGTTTCTGGCAAAAATAGCGTCAGACTTCGATAAGCCTGACGGTCTCTACTGCATCCTGCCAGAGCACGGAGAGACCTTTGTCGCTACATTGCCTGTTGGTAAATTTCACGGTGTGGGTAAGGTCACTGAGGCACGAATGAGGGACTTAGGAATTCTTACGGGTGCTGATTTACGGCAGTGGTCCGAGGCCGAACTGGCCAGTGAGTTCGGCAAAAGCAGCCGCTATTTTTATGAAGTTGCGCGAGGAATTGATCATCGGCCAGTGCGTGTCAGTCGTACCCGTAAGTCGTTAGGGTCTGAGCGTACCTTTGCGGAAAACATTCAGGATCGAGCACAGATGCTGGATATTCTGACCACACTCAGTGACGAGTTACTGGGTGAGCTGAGTACGCGAAATCTTAGTAGCGCTACCGTTAGTATTAAGGTGCGTTTTGCTGATTTTGCTACCTTCTCCAGGGCCCACACGCAGGCGACTGGGCACCTGACCCACGCTGTGGTGGTGCGTTGCTTGCCGTTTTTGCTGGATCGAGCTTTGACGGCTGGTGGTTATATCGAGCCCCTGCTGCCGGCCTCGCCAACAGGTCGAACGCGGTTGTCCGGTGTGCGACTATTGGGGGTCTCTTTCAGTGTGCTGACACCGCTGGATGAGCAGGCACCGGTTCAGATAGAACTGGATTGGTCACACTGAATTTGTGACTATAGCGATAACTTATGGTGCAAGGTTATACGCCCAGTACAACATCCGGGAACGTTGTAGCGGTCATTGGTTCACACAGAAAATAACCCTGGGCGCGATCACAGCCCAGCTCCGCCACCTTATCGAACTGAAGCTGGTTTTCAATACCTTCGGCAACTACTTCAGCACCGATACTGCGAGAGATGTCGACTATGGCCGAGATGATGTCCTGGCTATTGGTATCGGTGGCTATATTAGTCACGAACGCCCGATCAATCTTGACCTCTGCGATAGGGAAATCGCGCAGCTCCAATAGCGAGGAGTAGCCCACGCCAAAATCATCAATGGCTAGCCTTACGCCTAAGGACGTCAATTCAAGCAATTGTTGGCGGAGTCGGTTTATGTCGCTGGCGAGCGCTGTTTCGGTGATTTCCAGACACAGCTTGTTCGCATCAAAACCGGTACGGTTAAGTAATTTCTCAACATCTGAGACGATTCTGCCACCTTCGAATTGTTTGCGCGACAGATTGACAGACAGCACAGACGGGGACATCCCATAACGGGCCAGTCGCTGGTAGTCATCGACGGCCCGGTCCAGCACCCAGGCACCGAGTTGGTTGATGATGCCGGTCTCTTCTGCCACAGGAATAAAGTCTGCCGGGGAGACCTGTCCGAATTCACCGTGTTTCCACCGAATAAGCGCCTCCATACCGCAGGTCATCTTACTTTTGATATCTATCTGCGGCTGATACTGCAGAGACAGCTCGTTTTTCTCAATAGCTTGTTGTAAGCCAATTTCTAGTTGGTGGCGGCGTTTGGCCTCTTTCTGCTGAACAGAATTGAATACCACCAGTGTGTTATCGCCCACATGTTTTGCATGAGCACAGGCGCTATCCGCTGAGGTCAGCAGATTGGAAACTGTGTTGCCGTGCTCCGGCGCGTAAGCAATGCCAACACTGGCTCGAACTGGGACGTTCATATCGTTGACATTCAAGCCGAGGCGCAAGGTTCTTAATAAATTTTCAACCATTGCTTCGATGGCCGCGCGGCCCAGGTCTGATTCGAGTAGCACGGCAAATTCATCACCGGCTGTTCGGGCTATTAACGCATCTTCTGGCATCGCATGCTGCATGCAGATAGCCGTCTGTTTGAGCAGTTCATCGCCCGCTTCTCGGCCATAGGTATCGTTTATCTGTCTGAAGCTGCGCAGATCCACAATAACCAGCGACAGCTCGTTCTTGGTGCGGCTGCAGCGCTGAGCCAGCTCGTGAACCAAGCGTGTCCGATTAGCCAGGGCGGTCAATGGATCGTTCATTCGGTTACCGCCAATTTGTGCCTTGCCATAAATGGACACGCTGGTGCCTCCGTCACCGGTACCCCGTTCCTTAATCAGTAATGAGCGTCGTCCGTAGCTAGGTAGTTCGAAGCTGATGGTTGAATCCAGATCTGGCGCTAACTCGCGTGCACGGTTGCGCGCTCGTTCGATCGACAGATTGTCCGGTGATATTTGTGCGTACAAATCACTGGTTGATGTGTCAGCGTAGAGCTCGGGTTCAAGACGCAAGGGCATCAGTCTGGCCAGTTTCTCATTCAACGCGGTGAGTTGGCCTTTACGGTTGAATAGCGCTACGGCGTCGGGTAATGAATCCAGCGTGTTCTGTACGGCATCAGATTGATTGTCTGAGCGAAAAAAGAGGCGAATTAAAAGACTCAGCACCAGCACGAACACCAGCGCATAAACAGCAGTGAGAGCGGGTGCTTTTTGCCACGCACCCAGCATTAGACTGATGCCCTGATTGCTTATATTGAGGGCCTTGTCCACGATCGCAGGCAGGTCAATGGCGAAGACTGGGTCATCGAACCAAAGCCGTGCAGCATAGATGTGGCCGGTTTGTAAGCTCATCGCCAGGTCGTTCTGGTGCTCAAATTACAGGAGGCAACTACCTTGCCTTGCCGGCTACCTGTGCAAGAACTTCCATGCGATCACCGCGACAATGCCAGGAGCCGGAAGAATCCGCCATCCTGGTCGGAAATTCCGAACTACATCACATAAAATAGCAGAAACAATGATAGACGCATCACGTTTCACGGAGAGAATCGTGTTTGTTTACAGTTAATTACCTAATGGCGACGTAACTCTACAAAGGCACCGTCTGATGCCT
>CALKXZ010000334.1 GCA_938003775.1 uncultured Granulosicoccus sp.
ACAAATTAGGGGCCAATGCCTTGCTGGCTGTGTCCATGGCGACGGCGCATGCGGCAGCAGCCGATGCTGGCGTTATGTTGTTTGAATACCTGGGCGGCGAACAGGCGGTGAACCTGCCTGTACCCATGATGAATATCATCAACGGTGGCTCACACGCTGACAACAGTGTTGATTTACAGGAATTCATGGTCATGCCTGTGGGTGCAAACTCGTTCAGAGAGGCCTTGCGATGCGGTGCAGAGATATTTCACGCTTTGCGTCATGTGCTGCACAGTCGTGGTATGAACACCAATGTGGGTGATGAAGGTGGATTCGCCCCGAACCTCTCATCCAACGAAGAAGCCCTTGAAACCATACTGGTAGCCATTGAAAAGGCGGGTTACGAAGCGGGTAAGGATGTGTACATTGCACTGGATGTTGCCAGTTCTGAGTTCTACAAAAACGGGGTTTACAATCTGGCTTCAGAGAGCCGCGAGTTCGATGCCGCCGGTTTTGTTGACTACTTGGCTGACTGGGTTGATCGCTATCCTATAATCTCGATTGAAGACGGTTTGGATGAAGGAGACTGGGATGGTTGGAAAATCATGTCCGAGCGATTGAACGACACCATACAGTTGGTTGGCGATGATTTGTTTGTCACTAACCCCACTATTCTCAAACGCGGCATTGAGCAGGGTATTGCTAACTCCGTGCTGATCAAGGTCAATCAAATTGGTACCTTGAGCGAGACGCTGGAAACGATTCGCATGGCACATAAGGCTGGCTATACAACGGTCACCTCGCACCGTTCAGGTGAAACCGAGGACACCACGATTGCTGATTTGTCGGTGGCAACGCATGCGAAACAGATCAAGACCGGATCACTGTCCCGATCAGACAGAGTCGCCAAGTACAACCAGTTGCTGCGCATAGAAGAATACCTGGGTGATCGCGCTGTATACCCAGGTGCTGCGGCGTTCAACCAGAACCTGTAGTTGAATTGCCCGGTGTTCTGGTGTACCCGCCAGTTGATTAAGCTACGCGCATGAAGGTATTGCTAGCGGTGTTGGTTGTGCTGCTGCTCGCGTTGCAGTACCGCCTCTGGTTTGGTAATGGCAGTGTGCAGGAAGTGTGGCGTCTGCGCGAGCAAGCGAAGCAGAATCGGGCTGAGGTAGTACGCCTGAATATGCGTAATCAGGCATTGGCTGCGGAGGTTGCTGACCTTAAGAGTGGTTTGGATGCGATTGAAGAACGCGCCCGTGCAGAGCTTGGCATGATAGGTGAGGGCGAAACCTTCTATCAATTCATTCGAGAGCAACGTCATACCAAATCAGAGGATCAACCAACCCAGCTGCAGCAAGCAGAACCGTGAGTGCCAACCTCTCTAGCATAAACTCCGTATGGATCGTTGTACCTGCCGCAGGTTATGGTGAACGCATGGGCAGTAACGTGCCCAAACAATACCTAATGATGGGTAATCAGTGTCTGTTGCAGCATACGTTATCAAGTTTATTTCATGTGCCTGATGTCCAGGGGATAGTGGTGTGTCTGGCAGCAGATGATGAGCATTTTGGAAAATTGCCGGCCGCGTGTCGTGCGCAAGTGCACACCACACAAGGTGGCAGGACTCGTGCTGATTCTGTCGTACAGGGGTTGCGTTATGTCTTGAACCATGCGAATGCCCAGACCTGGGTGCTGGTCCATGATGCCGCCCGTCCGCTGATTCACGCATCCGATATCAAACGGCTGACCGATGCGGTATTCAACAGTGGCGCCACCGGCGGTATTCTGGCAACGCCAGTTCAGGATACTTTGAAGAGAGCCGATGAGTATTTTGGTATTGAGCATACGGTTAGTCGTGATCAGTTGTGGCACGCGCAGACGCCGCAATTGTTTCGAGTGGGCGAATTACTCGACGCGTTGGAATCAGCCGCAGATCAACGTAACCCTGCAGTGACGATTACCGATGAGGCGTCGGCGATGGAGCAAAAAGGTCATGAACCCTTGCTGGTAGAGGCCTTACAGCCAAACTTCAAAATTACTCGTTCGGCAGATTTGCGACTGGCGCAGGCACTGTTGCACACTCAGGATGTAACGGCATGAGGATTGGTACGGGTTACGATGTGCACGCATTCACAGAGGGTGACCACCTGATGCTCGGTGGTGTACGAATTCCTCACACCAAGGCTTTTCTGGCGCATTCAGACGGTGATGTGCTGCTGCACGCCATCAGTGATGCACTACTGGGCGCAGCTGGATTAGGTGATATCGGACGGCATTTTCCCGACACTGATCCTGCCTATAAGGGTGCCAATAGTCGTGACTTACTCAAAAACGTGGTGCACCAACTGCATCAACAAGGATTACGCTGCACAAGCCTGGATGCCACCATTATTGCACAGCAGCCGAAAATGGGACCCTATATCGGCGCGATGCTGGATGTGCTGGCCGCGGATTTGCAACTCGATTTATCCCGTATCAATGTCAAGGCAACCACAACTGAATCGCTGGGATTTTGTGGGCGTGAGGAAGGCATTGCTGCCATGGCTTCTGTATTGCTATCGGAGTCTGG
This sequence comes from uncultured Granulosicoccus sp., assembly GCA_938003775.1. Taxonomy (GTDB): domain Bacteria; phylum Pseudomonadota; class Gammaproteobacteria; order Granulosicoccales; family Granulosicoccaceae; genus Granulosicoccus. Next base: position 2,552 of record CALKXZ010000334.1, read on the forward strand.
CGACCCCACTTGACGAAAAAATGGACACAAGTACTGACATGACGACATTGGCAATAATTGGTGGTACTGGCTTGACCCGTATGGAAGGCTTGACAGTCACTCGGCGTGAAATGGTCAAAACACCCTATGGTGCTCCCTCCTGTCCGATTGTCTTCGGTGAACTGGGTGGTCAACAAGTGGCTTTCCTGGCACGTCATGGCAGTACGCATCGTATTCCGCCACACAGGGTTAATTACTGTGCGAACATCTGGGCGCTGAACAGTGTGGGCATCGAGCGCATCATTGCCCTGGGGGCTGTGGGTGGTATCCATGCTGACTGCAGCGTTGGCGCTATCGTTGTGCCTGACCAAATTATCGATTACACGTCGTGTCGAGAAAGCACTTTTTTTGATGGTGGTGAGGACCCGGTAGAGCACATCGATTTCAGCTACCCCTACGATGAAACCTTGCGAAAAGCGTTGATCGACAGTGCCCACCAGGCTGACAACATTACTGTAGTGAGTAATGGTGTCTATGGGGCGACACAAGGCCCACGCTTGGAAACTGCTGCCGAGATTCGGCGTATGGCACCGGGGGCAGCCAGAAAAACTAGCGTAAAACGGCCTTTTTCATGTTCGGATCTGGAGAT
>CALKXZ010000335.1 GCA_938003775.1 uncultured Granulosicoccus sp.
TCAATAGCCCCTGTCACGACATACTGGTGCTGGACCGGCACCAACGGCACACTAACGCCAAAACGCTGTGCAAATTCACGAGTCCACTGACCCGTGCAGCAAACCAGCTTCTCGCACTGAATTTGTCCTTTATCAGTTTCAACTCCTCGGATTTTCTGCTTCTCTATAACAAGATTCAGTACCCTCGTATGCTCCAATAGCAATGCACCCGCCTGCCTGGCACCCTTAGCCAAGGCCTGAGTGATATCGGCAGGATTCGCTTGACCATCGGAGGGTAGAAAAGCGGCACCAACGACATCTTCAATACTCATCAATGGCCATAAATCAAGTGCCTCTGTCGGAGTCAACAGCTGCATATCTAAGCCAAAGGAGTGAGCAGCGGTTGCCTGACGCTTGACTTCGATCCAACGCGCCGGGTTACAGGCCAGTCGCAGGCCACCATTCATTTTCCAACCCGTTGCCAGTCCTGTCTCTGCTTCCAGTTTGCGGTATAGATCAACGGAATACCCCAATAACTGCGTCACATTGGCATTGCTACGCAACTGACCCACCAGACCCGCAGCATGCCAGGTGCTGCCCGAGCTAAGCGCATGCTGTTCAAGCAGCACCGTCTCAATACCCAAACTTGCTAGATGATAAGCCGTGGAACAGCCAACAATGCCACCACCAATGACAACGACCTTGCACGATGTCGGTTGTTCTATCATGTATGTCTATAAAGACCGAAAGATTTCCAGCGACACTTGATAGCGTTTTAGGTTGTCAGCCGTGTACGTCGCGTAATCAACGTCCAGGGCTGAGTGTAATTCAGACACCATGCTCCATAAGGACTCGCGCAGCAGTGACGCGCATTTCATAGCCTGATAGCGACGCCATAGACCAGGGGCTACCGGTTCCTGACAATATTGCTCGAGCATGGAACGCTCTGCTGATTCCGTCAATTCATTATTTGAAGCGAGGCCACCCAGATCAAATAGCGGTGTGTTGAAACCTGCGTACTCCCAATCAATAAGCCACAATCGATTCCCATCATCGAGTATATTTCCGGGTAATAAATCATTGTGACCATAGACAATATCAAAAGGTCTTGCGGCCTTCTCCAACTCACTGTTAACTATAAGCAGCGGTGATATTTGCTCCCGATACGCACTTTTACCGGCAATAAGGTTTGCCGCATAATGCCGGTTGACATGGAATACCCAAAATGCCGCCGCATTGCCTTGCAGATGAGCAGGCATTTTCTCGTGAGCAGTTTTTAACAGACCGACAATACGCTCTAGTCGCGCCGGTTCGTGTACCTGTGCCGAACACAAAGACGGTGCAGCGATATAATCCATCACCATCACACCCGGTTCGTGGTACCTGATAGCAGGCGATAGGCCTGCTGCATGGGCTGCTTTATGTGCAATCAGTTCGTTGCCACGATCGACCAGATGCTCTGGCATGTCATGCCCTAGCCGAACAACGAACTCTTTATCATCATCGCTAACGTGGAAATTGTGGTTGGTCATTCCGCCGCGCAGCGGCTGGATAACAGGCGTTGAATGCCAGCACGGCAACTCAGCAATGCGCTTGGTGAGCAATTCCATTGTCATAGCCAGCTATCTTTGCGTAGCCATCATCTGAAGTCAACGAAAAACCGCGTGTTACACATTATTTGCGTACGGTTCTAGTCGCACAAATGTACGCCCTAATACTGTTTTGAAGATTAACCACAATCCACTCAGTATATACACAGCGGCAAACCCTAAACCCTGGCAAAGTCCTCTCGTTTGATCAGGGGTGCCGTGACTTCTCCGGCAAGACGCGCAAATTGGTGGCCGGAGAATACGGCATCTGCGATGATCCCAGGCGCTAAGCAGTCCCCTATTCGGGAGACGGACTGGATACCTGCGTCCTGCCAGTTGTTGCTCTTGGCAGATAACTCCTGCCAAAGCGTGTCTTGGGGTAGACGCGAGGTCACCAACAGAAGTGAATTGCAGGGCAGTTTACGAACTTGCCCTGAGTAAACGCAAGCAACGTCAAGAATACCCTGCTGAAACCCGTGAAGAGCGTACAAAGGCACTATTTTCACACCAAGCTCTATCAGGCGCTTTTGAGTTCGTGATTGTTCAAGCGTATTGATTGACCACGGTGAGACAACCGGTGCAGGTGTAACAAACTGCACATCAAAACCCGCCTGCGCGATTAACTCCGCTAAGACACTGGCCAGGTAAAAACGATCATCATCGTAAATAACAACAGGACCATCACTTGACAACACGCTAGTGCCCTTGGTGAGTACGTCATCGGGCGTTAAGACATTAGCGGTATCGAGAAATGCAAGCGGTTCCGTATGCTGTCGTCCGTGGCCATCGTTACGCCAAATAGCGCCGCTCGCCAGCGCAATGTCGGGTATTTTGTACTCTAATATGTCGTCAGCACTCAGCCGGCTGTCTAGATACAGTTCTACATTGGGCAGTTGTTGCAGTTGAAACAAACGCCAGTCACGCACACGACCCCACGCAGCAAGCCCCGGTAAACGAGATTCGCGTGCGACTCGGCCACCCCATTCAGACGCTGCATCAGCAACGATAACTTGTGCACCTCGACGGGCCAACCCAAGCGCAGCTTCAAGCCCAGCTGGTCCACCACCAACAATCAGATAAGATGCCGGATCACGCAACGCAGGAATGTACTCAGGATGCCACCCTCGGCGCCATTCCTCACCTATGGTTGGGTTCTGCGTGCAACGGATGGGCATGCACGCGTTGTCACTGGCAACGCATATATTGCAGCCGATGCATTCGCGAATGTCCTCAATGCGCCCTTCGTCGATTTTATTCGGCAGGAAAGGATCTGCGATAGAGGGACGGGCCGCGCCGATCAAATCCAGCTGACCTTGTTTAATAACTCGAACCATTGTATCCGGTGACGTATAACGCCCGACACCCACAACAGGTTTGCTTGTAATCGATTTAACAAATGCCGTGTACGATTCCTGAAAACCCTCCTCAGAGTAGCGCGATGTCTGACTATCGTTTTCCCAACCTGACAAATTCACATCCCACAGATCGGGCTCCTCAGCAAGCGCTTCAACGATGTCGTGCCCCTCTGCATTATGTGTAAGACCACGCTCACCCAGTAACTCATCAACCGCAAGACGCACAGCAACGGCACAGGTGTCACCAATGGCATCTTTTGTGTCTGTGATCACTTCACGGAACAAGCGTAACCGGTTTTCGAATGAACCACCGTATTCATCTGTACGCTTGTTGTAACGGCTAAGCAGGAAGTGCTGCAGCAGAGTCATGTTATGACCAGCATAGACATAAACGATATCAAAACCGGCTTGTTTTGCGCGAACTGCTGCATCCTTATGCCACTGACGGAATGCGCGAATATCTGCAAGATCCATGGGTTTAATCTGGACCGGATCGTCGCAATTCACACTGCCATGACTCGGACCCAAAGGAAGCTGCCGGGAGTAGCGATTAGCCACATGTAGTCCGCCATGCACCAACTGAACAGCAGCAAGAGCACCGTGCTGATGAACTGAGTCGGTAACCAGTTGCAACGCCGGGATATCATTGTCATCCCACAATCGTGCTTGATTGGATGGGGTAATATCTGACGAGGGGTGAATTTCGGTTTCCTGGGTTGAAACCACACCCCATCCACCCTCGGCCTTAGTACCACGCAATTGAGCATCAGCTCTGGGATAGCGGTGGCCCAGACCGGTACAATGGGGTACCTGATAGAAACGGTTTTGCGTCTGCACAGGGCCAATCTGAACCGGGTCGAATAAGATATCGTAATCAGGAATTGAAAGTCCTTACACCCGTTATTCTTAATCTAA
>CALKXZ010000336.1 GCA_938003775.1 uncultured Granulosicoccus sp.
GTGACAGTGCAGCACACCTTACACTGACGATGGCACTCTGTTTAAGCTCAGTAAAGCCATGACACTCGCCTTTCATTGATTAGCCCAAAGCAAAGCTTTAAAAATATAACAACGTTGCTTTGGGTTGATTGAAGGCATATGTCATTGGATGGACGTTAGGCAGATCAATCTTGTAGCTAGTAGCGATAAATTTCCAGCATGACAAGACCAACATTCGGCATCAACTAGCCTGGACTATTCATGAACCGCCTAATTCTTTCACCGAACCCTTTTTCTGTAGCGAATTCTGTGAGTGAGCGGAATACGGTCTGTATTTCCGATCGAGCAGAATTCGCTACAGGAAAAGGGGATGCGGAAGAATTTGGTGGCTTCATGAATAATCCAGGCTAGGGGTGGCTAAAAATACCAACTTGCCTTAGGGAAATCACCTAACCCCGTGCAACACCTTCACTAGTGAGCAAACAACCTAGTTGTCGACGCCAATCGCCGTTTCGAGTAGAGCCACCTAGTTGCTCACAGCGGAGTCCACTGATCATGATATAGAAGCCGCTGGATCGACAAGAAAGAATAGATGAAAAACACGCTGGTCACTGTTATTGAGCAACGACGAAATAGCCTTCAACCAGATAACAAACTCACGACTCTCAGATGTTCAAACACACCGATACATTTTTAGCGCTTACTGAAATTAATCCTGATATTCAAACCAACCATATCCATACCAGGGTTAGTGTCGGCCAGCCCACCGTTTGATATATGTTGTATACGAAAAGCCAGTTCGGATCGCTGCAACCTACCCAGCTTCATACCAACCGAGAGTGAGCTAGTAAAGTGAATATGCCCACCCATATCTTGGTCGCCGAAAACAGTCCCATCGAGCAAAGTTGGACTAAACCCAAATTCAGTGTAGAGAGGCCGACTATGAGCGTTTTTACGCCAAACTGGTCCATATGAAATAAACGCGCTAGTGTCCTCTGACTGCGCAATGGCTCCAATCGCAAAATCCATCCGAGTCGCTCGCATCCACGCAGGACTTGTTGAATGAAAAACGACCGAATGCTGAAAGGTATCATCGAATTTGCGCACAGCGCCTACTGTTCGGATGTCAACAGTTGGTTGGGTAGCGGCAACCAAAGTGGTGGGCATACCTCCTGCTATTAACAGCACCAGCGCAATAACTAGTATGTCGTAAAACTGATAATACCTGCGTTCACAAGCACTGTTAAGGATGGTCTGAACGTACTGTCTAGTCTGATTCACAACGGCTTTCCCTGGGAACATCCAACTTATCGCTTCGGCTATTACGGATTACTCCTGGCTAAAATCATCAACACCAGGATTTCAGGATTGACAACAAAACTGTCGCCCAAGTTCATAAGCTTTCGGGGTAATGCTTAGTGATTTTTGTTTAAACTCGTTAGCGCAAAATTCAACAGCGACCAAAAATACTCTAAAGAGTACAGCCTACATACATGTGTCACGGACTCTCTACCAAACGGTGAAAGACGTCTGTCGACTATCATTCGCTATTATTGTTTTTTACCTTATATATAGATGAATCAGGCATTTAATGATCCTGACAACATGCAGTTGCAATTGACCAACACAATGCCCTAAACTTTCGTTTAACAGCTACACAGCGCTTAATTTTTCAGATATTTCTAATTGCATATCTTTGCAATCAACCAACACTACTACTGCATATTGACGAACGTTGTAAACTCCGAAACTAGCGTTTAGATTGAATAACTTTGGCTACTTGGCGCACACTCTCACGGTGTCACTGCGCCGTTCACTATCAGCCATACGTTCTATCTTATTTGCTCTAAAAAAGGGCAATAACCCACACTCACACGGATATGCAATTCACCCCCAGTGATAGACGTCACGGTTGGCGACGAACATATTGCATGTCCATATTAGGGTTCTCTATACCCCGGGAGGTTGAACGTGCCAAATCACCAACACATCGATGCCGACGATAATATCGCTGGCGGCGGTCTCCTACATCGTCGTGTGTTTCTGCGTCGTGGCGTGGCAATTGCGGCAATGAGCGCCACTGGGACTGGCTTTGCCGCACCACTTGAAGTACCGGCGTGGAGTAAATCGCCAGGGTCATCTATGTCGCCATATGGCTCACCGGCACCCGATCAGCAAAATGTCGTTCGTACAGTATTGGACTTGTACCCAGCAGGAATCGCCAATGGGGCTGGTGTATCTTTCACGCCGTTGGAACATCTGCAAGGGACTCTGACACCCAACGGATTATTTTTTGAAAGGCATCATAGCGGGGTGCCCGAAATTAATGCAGATGAACACCGATTAGTCGTCCATGGTCAGGTTCGAGAGGCTCGCTCTTTCACTGTTGATGATTTAATGCGCTTTCCAATGACCAGTCGTATTGCATTCATAGAGTGCGCAGGCAATAGCCTGTTTAATAGCTTTGCAGAACCACAGCAACGCCGTGCTGGCGAAATCCATGGCTTGGTTTCTTGTGCCGAATGGACCGGAATACGACTAGAAGACTTACTTGACCAAACAGGTGTTGATAGCAGTGCAAGCTGGATCATAGCCGAGGGCGCAGATGCAGCCAAACACAGTCGGAGCATTCCCATGGAAAAAGCTCTAGGCGGTGATGCGTTAATTGCGCTATATCAGAACGGCGAAAGAATTCGTCCCGAACAGGGTTACCCATTTAGATTAGTACTCCCAGGCTGGCAAGGAAGCACGCAAACCAAATGGTTGCGTCGGTTAAAGGTGGTTAGCGCACCTGTCCATACCAAAGACGAAACATCCAAATACACGCTACTACAAAAAGACGGCCAAGCCAGGCAATTTCATTTCGAGATGGGTGTGAAGTCAGTTATCACCTCACCCTCCCCCGGAGTTTCACCCACAGAGTCCGGCGTTTACAACATCACAGGTTTAGCCTGGTCAGGTGCGGGGCGAATTACTCGTGTTGAGGTGTCAGCCGATGGTGGTCAATCTTGGGCTGAAGCAGTTTTGGAAACACCAACACGCCCTAAAGCCTTGTCGCGATTTCAGCAGGCCTGGCAGTGGGATGGCCGACCGACAATGCTCATGAGTCGGGCCTACGATGACCAGAACAATGTACAACCAACTCGCGAAGCATGGTACGAACCCTATGCTGCGAATCAAATATTCCATCAAAACGCCATACAAGTCTGGTCAGTTGCTGAAAACGGTGAGGTGAGCAATGTTTATATTTAAATGCGGGACCTTAATGCTGTGCGCACTCGTTGCGACTACTGTTCATGCTGAGGACATTGGTACACCCATATCAAATTCAGACCTAAGCAGTTGGGATATCAGTATTGGCCCTGACGGCGACGGCTTACCGCAAGGCAGCGGCACAGTTGCTGGGGGTGCAACCGTTTTCATGCAGCAGTGTGCAGCCTGTCATGGTGCGACGGGCACCGAGGGCCCTGCCGATCCACTGGTGGGCGGTCATGGCACCCTAACGTCAGATGCACCTGTTAAGACAGTAGGTAGTTACTGGCCGCACGCCACTACCTTGTTCGACTATGTGCGACGGGCAATGCCCTATTTTTCACCTGGCAGCCTTGAAGACGATGATGTGTACGCGGTAACCGCCTACCTGCTTAATCTGAACGATATTGTCGACGACGGCGTCGAACTTGACGCACAGAGCTTACCCCTGGTGCAGATGCCTAATCGGGACGGCTTTGTATCTTGGTGGCCAGACAAGCCGGAGTAACGTGAACACGAGCACTTACACATTACCCACTCTATCTTCTGGTGGACACTATGAACAGTTTTCCTCGTAGCAAACAGATGTCCACGGTGACTGTGTTTAACACTGTCGTTAAGCGTGAGTGTTTTGAAACTCTTGATACCGAATTTTTAGATACGTTAGAAAATTGGTGTCAACTGGACGGGAAGGAGGCATCCAAGTTTCAAGGCTTTGACAACTTGGATGTACCGTCATTAACAGTTAATACACAAGGCGATGTGATTCGTTCGTGGCCAGCATCGCGTAAAAATAAGTACGACCAGGAATTTTTCAGTCATTTTTTGTGTGAGTACCGACACGGTGATCACACCTGCGTCAAGCCTCAACTGTTAGAGATAGGTTGCTCCGTAATCGCGCTTCATAGCAAATACTACTTGCTCTATTGCCCTTTCAAAAATCTTAATGATCAGATATCAGGGGTTGTTGTGCTCAATGTAGATCGAAGAATGACCCATGGGGCATAGTTGGGTACTGCCACGTAATCACGCCTAATCTGCTGGCCTGAACCTATTCCGATTCAGGCCAGCAGCTATCTGTACTACTGACGCACAAGCTCAATCGTGTCAATAGCGTGGTTTTGCGAACGGCCGGAGAGTTCGAGCACATAAGATCTTCCTGCCTCAAGTCGCTGTCTGAAAGGTTCATCATTATCAAAGTCAGCGGTGCCACCGGTCTGCCAATTATCTCGACCGGTAGTAAAAACCTTGGTCCATTGAGTAAAGTTAGCCGATGTTACGTTTTGCCCATTCATTTTGAACCAGGAATCATTGTTCAGATCGCCTCGTGGTGGTGATATGGCACGTGCTCTAATACGCAGTCGATAGACACCGGTTGTAGTGACGCTGAAGTTATAGCGAGTAACGCCCAGTCCTGGATTGGTATATTGATTACCACCGTTCCAGCGAATATAGCCAGCACCGCTGAAACCTGAACGTGCGGTGTCTCGAACCCACCCGCTGCCAAGATTGGCGCTTTCTGCTTCAAAACGGATAACGTTGCCGCCGGGGGCGGCTGGCGTGGGTGGCGCAACCGGTTGAGGAGTGACGGGAGTGGGCGTTGAACCGCTGCTCGGCAAGAATCGATTAGCGAAATCAAACCAATTGTTGATATCGTTACTACGCAAACCAAGTAACCACAACAACTCAACGGTATCGGACCCATCGAAACGGTTGTTAGGATTAAACACGGAAAACGCTACCCGCCAATCTGCGCCATACACACTGTTATTTCTAAAACGATTCACCAGTCCCGCATTAACAGCTGGGTACCTGGAATTGCCTGGGTTTTGCATATTGAGCTGAGCGCTGCCGTTGTCGCGCAGGTTGCCATTGGGAACCTCAACATAGGTGACTCGGCTGAGCAGGTAGGCCAGATTAGCGTCGCCGGTAAAACGTCGATTCCACCCACTGCTGTGCTGGTACACAGAAATACGCTTTAAATCGCCGACCCCATCTGCCTCAACCTGACGCACGATACGGGATGTGTAGTCCATCGGGCCACCATCCATAACATACACACGGCGCCCAGCGTTTAACGCGTTCTTGACGGCTTCGGCCACACGAACAATAGAATTGGCTTCGTCATTGAACGCATCGTTCCAGCTCTGCCCATACAGCTTGTTAAATACCTCTGGGCTTCGCACGATGTAATCATTTCGAGACCTCTCAGCCCCACAAGTACCGTTGCTGACAATGTAGTCGCGTCCATTGACCAAACCAAAATGATCCAACACCATCCGTCCAGAGACGGCAGCGTGCAGGTCATCAGGATCTGGACAACTGTCATATTGCATCAGAATTAAATCGCCCAATCGGTAAGTCGCATCAGCTGGAATAGCTTCACGAGCATTGGTGGGTGCCGGACGGTTGGGTGTCGGATTTGACGGTGGGCTAATCGGTGCATCGGGTGCCGAATTACCACCGACATCGGACAAGGTCGGATTATTGAAATTTGCGCAAATCCAACGGCCATCGCCGGACGGGTCGCAATCCACTGCGGAACCGGCACCCGCTCGCGCGAGATTGGCACGGGCATCTGTCAGCGATGTGGCAACTACTGCGACGCGAGCGTTTGTCGGTGGGGGTGTTACCGGTGTCGGTGTAACCGGAGTGGGTGTCACTGGCGTCAACGGGTTAGGTGGGGTGGGAGCTGAAATCGCGCCACCTACATCTGATAAGGTTGGGTTGTTAAAATTTGCACACACCCATCGACCGTCACCTGATGGGTCACAATCAACCGAGCGTTGATTAATTAAGCGCATCAGGCTCGCTCGTGCCTCCGCCACATTGCTGCCAACCACAGCCACTCGACCATTTGATGGCACATTGGCAACGGGTACCGGATTAGCTGGTGCAGCTGTTACCGGCGGACTAACAGGATTTGAACCAAAATCCGCCAGGGTGGGATTTTCATAACTGGCACATATCCAACGTCCGTCACCTGAAGGATCACAATCAATACGGCTCCTGTTGGTTTCATTGCTGTAGGCAGCTACTGCACCTCCCAATGTGTTACTGATAACCGCAATTCCTCGCGATGTATTTTCCGAGTGCACCAGAGCAGCGGGCAGCATCAAAAGAGCAACCGCAATTGCTCTCTTAGCAATAGACATAGGCTTGTGTCCTATTTAATTATTGAACGTACGTACCGAGCGGGTACGCGTGGCAGCCAGAGTATAGAGATGCACATCGGTAAAATTTTCATTCCATGCATCTGCCTACTGTCAACAAACGTTAACCACCACGACAAATAATGCAATAAACGCCCTGTAATCCTGACAGTAAAGACAGCATCGGCGCATACTTATGCCAGTTTCTCGGTGTACAAACCCAATTGAAAAACGTTCGGCGAACTCACGTTACTGAAAATTACGCCAGTGTAATTTGTGACTCACTTCACACAGTGAAAACGCTAAAAATTGGTTTACACAGCTAATCGGCGCTCATCCGCCAGTAGATTCAAGTGCTGATCTATCTGCTCATCGGGTTTGCTTATGGGTCAGCTGGTGCAATACGTGCAAGAACGGCGACATGGAACCTCTAAAGGATAAGACGTTATTCACAGGCACCTCTGTTCACAGCGCAGGCACCTGTACGATAACGGTGGCAGTGCTCGCGGCAATCATAGCGCCGTTAGCCCTGGCTGAAAAATCGGTGATCTATAAATCTCTGGCAGCCGACGGTACTG
>CALKXZ010000337.1 GCA_938003775.1 uncultured Granulosicoccus sp.
GGCCTTTCTGAACGATGCCCAGGGGAATACTGATAGGCATAAGTCAATGGTGCTTGCGTCCATCGAATACAAGTCATTCTTGAAACGAAAGCCATGGCCTTGCGCTGCTGACTGACAACGTTTGAGCAATGTAGCGAACAACGCCTGATAGAGTTCGTGTGGCTTGTCTTCGTTAATTCGAGACAGATTGGAGCGTGATAGTTTTGCCGATCCCAAATGATAAAGGCGTTGCTGTTGAGCTGATACGTTATCAACCAGATCTCTCAAGCTTCGGCGTCCGGATAGTTGGCCAATGGCCATAGTGACGAACTGTGACCAGCGAGAAGCGGTTCGGAACGTTCGGCCAGAATGGTGCATTTTTGCAAGCCGCTCGAAGTCATGTCTCGGAACCAGTTTCAGTACTTGAGAGAGGATCGTATTACAATGTGCCATGGCCTGATTTCTTCCTTTGCTAAAGGTGTTTCTAGACAATTCACATTGTAGCAAGTGGTTGAAATCAGGCCACCTTTCTCAAGGTTCTAACGGGACAGTAGTGTAAAATTGGTTAATTTCAGCAGGCTATATGTGGAATTAGCCTTTTTCAGTTTCAATACTATGTCTACTGATCAGATCGTATAGGGTGGGTCGCGAAATTCCCAAAAGCTTTGCAGTTTTGGATAGATTCATACCTGCCAGTTGGAGCGCTTGCACAACGGCAGTTTTCTCTGCAGCATCTCGGACGACACGAAGGTTCAAAGCAGTTGGGTTGTCTTTTGACTCATCCAGATCAAGGTCCTGAGCGCTAATCATTTTCCCTTCGGCCATTACACTAGCTCGCTTGATCTTGTTTTCCAATTCGCGGATGTTTCCTGGCCATGTATAGCTCGCCATGGCATGCAATGCCGAATCGCTAAACCGTTTTGATGCACCCCCCTCCGCTTTCAAATACTTGTTTAACAGGAATTTTGCAATGATCTGTACATCTACCTGGCGCTCACGCAGTGGTGGAATGTCAACGGTCACTTCACCTAGCCGATAATACAAGTCTTCACGAAAGTGTTTTTCGGCGATGAGCTGCTTAAGGTCTTTATGCGTGGCCGATATTACTCGTGCATCGACCACGATTTGATTACGACCGCCAACACGCTCAATAACTTTTTCCTGTAGAAAACGAAGCAATTTCGCTTGCAAGGGAAGTGATAGATCGCCGATCTCATCGAGAAATAATGTCCCTCCGTGAGCATACTCTAGCTTACCTTTTGTTGTTTTTGCTGCTCCCGTAAAAGCACCTTTTTCATAACCGAACAGTTCGCTTTCCAATAGGTTTTCAGGAATGGCGGCGCAATTGATAGCGACCATGGTCTGACTGGCTCGTGGGCTTAATTGGTGCAATGCACGGGCGAGTAACTCTTTACCTGTGCCACTTTCTCCGAGCAATAGAGTAGAAATATTCGAAGTTGCCAGTTTCTCGATATCCCGGCACACTTTTACCATGGGCTCGCTGACAGCAATAATACCCTCTAACGGAGAACTACCAGATTGTGCTTGTAATCGTTGATTCTCTCGCTCAAGTACTGCCAGTCGACTGGCCCGATCAACAACATGAACTAGTAGCTCAGGATCTATGGGTTTATTGTAAAAATCATAGGCGCCCAGACCAACGGCGTTGACTGCGTGCGCTCTATCGTCATTGCCTGTAATGACAATTACTTTCGTTGTCGGTGCTATTTCCATTATATCTTTCAGCGTACGCAGGCCTTCAGTCGCGCCACCTGGATCAGGAGGCAACCCCAGATCCAGTAAAACGATTTCCGGCACAATAGATCTGATACTGTCTAACGCGCTGTCGTGACTGTCCACCAGCGTTACTTCGTGATCATCCAGTGACCATTTTAGTTGGTTCTGAATACCTGGATCATCTTCTACCACGAGAATTTTCATATAAAAATTTGTTGCTCAACGATTGCCTAGCCATTGAAAGAATTGCGAGCTTAGTGCCAAGAAGCGATGGTAAATCATCAGCAAACAGGCAAAGTAATCGAGAATACGGTACCTTTATTGACTTTGCTAGATACTGAAATTTTACCACCTAGCTTACGAATATACTCTCGGCTTTCATAAACTCCAATGCCCATACCTGTTAGGCCTTTGCTGGAAACAAATGGCTTGAACAGACTGTTGCGTATAAAGTCCTCAGTCATACCAATGCCATTATCGGAAATAGTAATTAATGCTAGTCGTGCATGCTCATCCACCTTGATCAATATAGTTTCATCGTCACTAGAGGCGTCCTGAGCATTCTGGATCAGGTGACCAAATACGCGAACAAGCTTATCCCTGTTCGCTTTAATTAGTATCGGCTTGTCCGTCTTAGATAGCGTGGGATGGGGTAAAGCGTGCGGGCGCAGCAGTGACGCATCTAACAAAGCGGAGGCCAAATCAACCGCATTGAAATCTTCATCTGTCTGCTGTTCCCTTAGTTTTTCGAGTAAGGACTTCATTCTGTTCACCGAGTTGTCAACGGTGGAGATCACATCGTCGACAAAGGCGGCTTTGTGCTTATGTTTTTCTGCATTACTGACAATCAACGACTGCTGGCCCAGTATGTTTTTCAGGTCGTGTATTACGTACGCTGATAGTTTGCTGAAAGCTTCGAACTGCCTGGCTTGCATCAAGGCTTCGTGAGATCGGCGTTGTAGGAGAAGACCTGCAGCTTGAAGCCCGGCAGTTTTAAGAAGATCTCTGTCTTCCCACGTGATTGTCTGGATAATAGGAGATCGGTCGATGATAAGAAATCCGATGATGTCATCTCCCACCGGGAGAGGAATAATGAGCCAAGCATCCGGACTATGGAAGATTTCGTCCGGAAGCTCTAGAGCATGGTATCTATCAGGATATGACTTTAACTCGTCTAACTGAACAATCCATCCCGTGCGTCGTAAAAAAGCTTCCAATGATTGCCACTGATAGTTACTCTCCGTTGTTCTTGTTATCCCCATAGAGGCGAGTAATTCCCAACTATTCTCGGTATTCTTGGCCCATAGAGCGCCGCCATGACTGTGCAATATCTGCGTAAAACCCTTGAGAATGGCATTGGGGGCGTCGTCGATCCCCGTTGACAAGATGCTAGTGAAACTCAGCCATTCTTTACGGTAATCGTATTTAAAATTGAAAAAATGTTTAGAGACATTGACTCGCAATTGAGCGCGGATTCGACTGGACAAGAGCACACAAGAGAGAACAAATACACTTAGTAGTACAAAGGTTATCAGTACTACGTTTGACCATTGTGCACCGCTCAACTGAATCAGTTGGGCTGCCATTGCCGTTGCTATTAAATACGCTCCCGCTCCGACGACGGCTATTGAACTGCTGACTGCCTGACGGCTGACATGTATACGTACTGCCCAATCAGGATTTCTCGCTATCGACATCGCGATAATAGGCACTATGCAAGCATAAAAAATGCCTCGTACCTGCCATACGTCTATATTGATACGTCTGAATAACAGAGTATCGGTGAATACGAAAAAATCCAGAATGAACATTCCGGCAAGTCCTAAACAGAGCGGTTTTAGTGTTCGGCGTTTCTGTGGTTCGGCCCCTCGGTACAGACTTTCCAGATAGACCAGTCCAGTAATAGCTGAGCTTATCCAGATTGTGGGTAATAGAAAACGCAGAGAAGTTGCGAGAGAATAAGAGCTTAGCTGCACAAATGTAAGTGCAATTTGCAGAAGGGCCAACGCGATAATAAACCAGGGTAACGACACGAAATGTGATTCCACATCAACTCCATCTCGATGTTCTGAGACTTCAAAGTCTTCGCCAACTTGCCTGGAGGCTACCAACGTATGTAAAAAGAAGCTCCATGTCAGAATTCGCGCAGTCTCCGAAATGCCCGTAAAAGGAATACTTTCATAAGTCCAGATGGCAAAAATTGCCCAGAAGATCGAAAAAATGCACGCGATCAGAAGGCTCATTCCGACTCTGCCAGGTTGGCGTGATATCAGAAGCAGCAGTAATAGGCCGGTGAAGGCGGCGGCCGCGGTCCCGTGTGAAATAAGATTAATCACGTACAGATATGCATCTGGCTGTTGATTGGTTTCATCAGGAACTGATTAGCATCAGATTAAAAGTCAAATAAATGACGATTAAATGGTCGCTTTAGTCGGTTACTGCATTCTTTCGTCGCAAAACTATCTGATTTGTCACTCAATACAACCATATCAGCTATTATTCAATAGCGCGCCTGGAGTATTCACAGATCTGGGTGGCGCACCAGAGAAAGCAATATTTATCGCAGAAACATAGCAAATGGACCGCTACATAGTCTTGATCGTGATGCACTTCACTTTTCGTTGTTTTGTATCGACTGTACTGTGCGTTTCTCGGCTAAAACGCTGGTTTGCTATGGAATGTTCCGACAAGAAACGACATAGTTTCTCTCACTCTTTGTTTTGCGTCCTATTTGCTGACTTCCATTTCGTTACGGTTAATCGGATGGATATTTTGTGCCGCCAATAACAACTAGAGCAATAATTCCAGAGGCCATACAGTACGTCTTACGGCTGTTGACCGCAGCTTATGCCAACGATATATGTACAGATCGAAAATTTGGGTTGCAATTTTTTTAACCTGTGTAATTGTTTTTTCAGCGGTGCGTGTCAGGGGATCCGATAAAGAAGTCCCGATAGTTTTATTGAGATAAGCGTATGTTTTTGATGACTAAGTGGATTGGTGTGATGTTACTCTGCGGCCTTATGGTAAGTGGGTGTGTGGCTAACAAGTATCCATCAGCGCCAACTCAGCTTGATGAGGAGGGCGGTAACTACGGATATATTATAGGTGCTGGGGATCGACTGAATGTTTATGTGTGGGGCTATGAAGATCTGTCAGATGAAATCACTGTTCGTCCTGATGGCAAAATAACCACCAAATTGGTTGAAGATCTGGAGGCTAGTGGGCGCACACCCAGTGAATTAGCCAGAGAAATAGAAAGGCGATATAGAGATTTTGTCAAGCAACCCGTCGTAACAGTCTCGGTCGACAATTTCGTCGGCAGCCGAAATCAACAAGTGAGGATCATGGGGGCAGGTGAGCAGCCGAGAAGTGTTCCCTACACACCGGAGATGAC
>CALKXZ010000338.1 GCA_938003775.1 uncultured Granulosicoccus sp.
GGCACGGATGACCAAGGGCGAGATGTGCTAGCCCGAATCATCTACGGCTTTCGTGTCTCTGTGGGCTTTGGACTTTTATTAACCTTGTTCAGCACAATAATTGGCGTATCCGCCGGTGCCGTTCAAGGTTACTTTGGCGGACTGCTAGACCTGTTAGCTCAGCGTTTCATTGAAATCTGGCAAGGCCTGCCAGTGCTGTATCTGTTGATTATTATGGCAAGCGTGATTCAACCCGGTTTTGTGTCGTTACTGGTTTTAATGACACTATTTAGCTGGACGTCACTGGTGGGTGTGGTTCGTGCCGAATTTCTGCGTGCACGAAATTTTGAATACATCCGCGCGGCCAAAGCACTGGGTGTCAGTGATACAGCCATTATGGTGCGGCATACATTGCCTAATGCCATGGTTGCTACGGTTACGTTCCTGCCGTTCATACTCAGTGGGTCAGTCACCACACTCACCGGTTTGGATTTTCTGGGCTTGGGGCTGCCGCCCGGATCTGCCTCGTTAGGTGAGATGCTCAAACAGGGCCGCGATAATTTGCATGCCCCGTGGCTGGGGCTCACCGCTTTTACCGTACTAGCGCTCATGCTTAGCCTGTTGGTGTTTGTCGGCGAGGCGGTGCGTGATGCACTGGACCCGCGTAAAACCTTCATAGCACAGGTTAACGCCCATGACTGAGCGTCTACTGAGCATAGATGATTTATCCGTCTCATTTGGACAGGGTGATGCACAGGTTAACGCCGTACAGGCAGTCTCTCTGTCTATACATAAGGGGCAAACCGTTGCATTGGTCGGCGAAAGTGGCTCGGGTAAATCGGTCACGGCATTGTCCATTATGCAATTGCTGCCCTACCCGTTTGCGCATCACCCTAGCGGTAGCATCCGGTATCAGAATCAGCAAATGATCGGCGCTGGACCCAGCGTTTTGCAAGCCGTAAGAGGCAATGAGATCAGCATGATATTCCAAGAACCAATGACATCGCTCAACCCGTTGCATTCTATTGACAAACAAATTGGCGAATCACTGAAGTTGCATCGAGGCATGACCGGAAAGTCTGCCCGACGTCGTGTATTAGAGTTGCTGGAACTTGTAGGTATCCACAACGCAGAGTCTCGGTTGGGAGCGTTCCCGCATGAGCTTTCCGGCGGTCAACGTCAACGCGTGATGATTGCGATGGCCCTGGCCAACGAGCCCGAGCTATTGATTGCCGATGAACCAACCACCGCACTGGATGTCACCATTCAGGCACAGATTCTGGATCTTTTGTCGGATCTGAAACAGCGATTGGGTATGGGCCTGCTGTTGATAACGCATGACTTGGGTATCGTACGCAAGATGGCCGATGATATTCATGTGATGACACAGGGCCAGGTTGTCGAACATAACCGCACCAATGAGTTGTTCAGCTCACCTCAACACACCTACACACAACAGTTGCTATCGGCAGAACCAGGGGTACTGCCTGAACGGGCGCAACAAACCATGCCGACGGTATTGGCTGCATCAGATATACAGGTTCGCTTTCCAGTCAAGGGCGGACTACTGGGCCGCACCCGGCACTATGTTCATGCCTGCGATGGCGTTGACATCAGTGTGATGGCCGGACGCACAGTGGGTGTAGTGGGTGAATCTGGCTCTGGTAAAACAACACTCGGACTCGCCCTATTGCGTTTAATTCCTAGCACGGGAAACATTGTTTTCCAAGGAGAACCGATCCATAACAAACCTTCGCATGAGCTAAGAGCACTTCGCCAGAGCCTGCAAATGGTCTTTCAAGATCCATTCGGCAGCCTGAGTCCGCGCCTGTCAGTGCTGCAAATTATTGAAGAGGGGCTGCGGGTTCATCAACCCGACTTGTCCCCCACATCGCGCTATAGCCTGGTCAGCCAGGTCGTCGACGAAGTTGGGCTGGACGCGTCGGTTCTCAGCCGTTACCCACACGAATTTTCAGGTGGTCAGCGACAACGTATAGCGATTGCTCGCGCCCTGGTGCTCAAACCCAAACTGGTGGTGCTCGATGAACCAACCTCGGCATTGGATATGTCTGTGCAGGTCCAGATTGTCCGACTGCTGCAAGACCTACAGAGACGTCATCAACTGGCCTACCTGTTTATTAGTCACGATCTAAAAGTCGTCAGAGCTTTGAGCGACGATATTGTTGTAATGCGTGATGGTAAAGTAGTGGAAAGCGGGCCAGCGGCGCAAGTGCTGGACTTCCCGCAGCACACGTATACGAAAACCCTGATGCAAGCAGCTTTTGATCTAAAAAGTATCTAATGCAGTGTGAGCACGTCAGTATCCCATCAGATCAGCCCAGAATCGATTTCGAACCCTTAGTCAGGTACGCAGCACAACTGGCGGATCATTGTCTTTAACCAGAGCCTATAAGGCGACACTGCACATGAATCACTCTTATCGTCCATCAATTCAAAGGCCAATCGCTCATTGGCCAACGGAACAAATACGTGCTAAATGCACCAAGCCCTATTTGCTACGCGGAATTTCCCTCATATGATTTTATTTAACAGGTATCTGCCTGAGTAGTTCAGGCTAAGACTACGCATGAAATCGATCTCCCTGTGCACACTCAACGCACGCTATATCCATGCCTCATTGGGGCTTAGGTATCTGTATGCCAATATGGGCGAGCTGCAGAGCCAGACGCTTTTGCAGGAATTCACACTGGAACAACGAGCTGAGGATATTGCCGAACAGTTGCTCGGACCACAGCTTAAGATCATCGGTTTTGGCATTTATATCTGGAACGTGACGCAAACCCTTGAGGTTATTCGACTGATCAAGGTGCTTCGACCCGATATTATCGTTATTGTCGGTGGACCTGAAGTGAGCTATGAAATGCAAGAACAACCGATCTGTGCACTGGCAGACCATATCATCACAGGTCCTGCAGATATAGCCTTCGGTCAGTTGTGCCAGGACATTCTCAATGGCGCACCCGTGGTTAAACAAGTGTCCTCTCTACCAATAACACTCGATGAGCTGGCCACGCCCTACCCCTACTACAGCGATGAGGACATTGCCAACCGGGTTATTTATGTCGAGGCATCACGTGGTTGTCCGTTCAAATGTGAATTCTGCCTCTCATCTTTGGATAAGAGTGCCGTGGCGTTTGATTTACCGTGCTTTCTTGACAACATGCAGTCACTGATTGAACGCGGCGCCCGGCAATTCAAATTTGTGGATCGTACATTCAATCTTAAAGCGGATACCAGTCGGCAGATTCTCGAATTCTTTCTCACCCACATAGACAAGGGATTGTTTTTACATTTTGAGCTAATACCTGATCGACTACCAGCAGTACTGTTAGATCTTCTACCGCGTTTTCCAGCCAACTCGCTGCAATTCGAAATTGGTATTCAATCGTTTAATCAGGCGGTGCAAAAACGTATCAGCAGACGTCAGCAACACGACAAAACCTGTCAGAACTTGCAATGGCTGCGAACACAGACTCAGGCATATATTCATACTGACCTGATATTCGGCTTACCCGGAGAAAGCCTTGAGAGTTTTGGTCAAGGCTTTGATGTGCTGTATTCGCTGGGCCCCCAAGAAATACAAGTGGGTATACTCAAGCGGTTGCGCGGTACACCCATAGCACGTCACACAAAAGACTTTGATATGCGGTACATGACCGCGCCACCCTATCGCATATTGGCACACCGCGACGCAGACTTTGGTACCGTGCAACGCATGGTACGTTTTGCGCGCTACTGGGACTTAATTGGTAACTCGGGGCGCTTTCCAGCCACCTTGCCCCTATTACTGGGCAACCAACCGTTTGATCGCTTTATGGGATTAAGCGATTGGTTGTTCCAAAGTACAACACAAACGCACCGTATTGCACTGGCTCGGCTGTTTGAGTTGCTGCACAGCTACTTGCTAAACAAACTGCAGCTTGACGAAGCTGAAGCCGAAGCAGCGCTTTTGTCGGATCACCAGCACAATAAACTTAAAGGCTTGCCGGTTTTTGCAAGAAATTCCAGCCGCAGGCATACAGAGTTAGAACGCACAGCGACAACAGCGCAACGGCAAAGACGGCACGTTTAACCTGCTTAGTGCAATTTTTAAAATATTCTAACAATGACACGCCAAACCTTCTGACACGCGATGGTTGCTTGCTGGTGTCTGGCAACACGCATACGGGCCACTCAATACAGGCAACAGCGGGTTACTCCTCGGGAGTGTCTCGGTTAGCACAGATTCAACGGATAAGTGAGCTAAAAGCGCACGCGTGGCAGCACATCCTCGACTGTTGGAAAGCGATCACCAAACCGATCACTTAGCGGTGACTCCGGCCAGCGAGTTGCGCGCGGCTGGCTTGTCCAATCAAGTTGTATCGTGCCGACTGTACCCGTGCGAAAACTTTCACTCACCCGCTCAAAGCCACCTGATTGGCTCATAAGCAACAGCGCAGCGCCGGCAATTCCTGTTGCTGCTAATCCGGCCAATACAATTTTAATAATGCTGTAGGGACGCTCACCACGCACCTTGCCGGTACGACCATTAACCACGAAGCGATAGGTCTTGCCCCTAAACTGAAATCCGGCGGTCCAAAGCGGTAGCAGAACATGCTTGAAGGTTGTATCGCTGTGTTGTGTATTCAGACGTGTAATGCGTTGCTGATCACCGCCAATAGCATGCCGCACATCATCGCGAATAACCTTGTCCATGGTTTGCTGTGCGATATTAAAGCCTTCATCCAAATCTACTTGATAAACCTCACTGCTGAACCCTGCCAGGTAGTCTTCGGTATAGGGCACCAGATTTTCCAGATCCCACGGTGTAAGCCAGTCCGTTATCTTGCGTGGCAGTGTTTTGGTTGCACCGACAAGTACATCATCAAAGTGACGCGAGGTTCTGCCACTGGCCGGATACCAGCGTATTTTTGGCACCTGTCGTGTTCGAGTAACACGCCGCCCATTGAC
The DNA here is from genome assembly GCA_938003775.1 of uncultured Granulosicoccus sp. GTDB lineage: Bacteria > Pseudomonadota > Gammaproteobacteria > Granulosicoccales > Granulosicoccaceae > Granulosicoccus. Next base: position 4,951 of record CALKXZ010000338.1, read on the forward strand.
CGTGGTGGTGTAACGCTGAGTCACATAATAGACCTCGCCACGTTGTCCACGATAAGCCGTTTCGGTATCACTGTCGTAGGTCCAATAGGGGATATAAACGCCATTGAGCGTCGCATCGCTGCGGGCGTACTTCTTCAGCTCATTAGGTGCAAACCAACGCTTGTTTAACCAGTTACCGTAGGCCTCTCTCGCCTGTGTATCGGTGACTGCAAACGGCAACAGTCCTTTCGGTTTTAACGGTTTGACTCGACCCGTTTCCGTAACAACATTAGTACCGCAGAACGGACATTCACCGGCATGAATATGTGCATCCAGAGCAAATTGCGCAGCGCAATTAGGACAGCTGATGACATGGCTACCCGGATTAATAGGCCTGGATGTCTGGAGCTCCCGTAATGCCGCATGAAAATCAATCTCCTGCACGGGCTCATTGCTATGCGCAATCGCATTGGAATGGCCGCAGTAACGACATTCCAGTGAACGGGTACCCACTGCATAATTCAACACAGCACCACACTGAGCACAAGGAAACCTTTTCTCAGTCAGTGCCCGAGTGGTCGCCTCACCGATCTGGCGCGCCTCTGATTCATCCCCCGCCCAATCATAGCGCTGTACCACGGGCGATTCTGCCGTTCGCTGGGCCAACCGTTTGTCGAGTCGCGACTGAAGACGCTCTGCCAGACTCATAACATCTCAATATTTCTCACGATTACCTGTGTTGCAGGCGAGAGCGTCACGATAACCACAATCAGTTCAGCGATCTATGCCGATGGTATCGGTGGTGGGGAGGCGGTTGATCTTTCCCAGAGACTGCTAAGCTCTTGCACCGAGCCTGCTGGCTGCCATTCGCTCATGTGGGGTGACCAAACCAATGTATCGGTACTTAATCGGCCTGCTGTGATTTGCTGTTTCATTGATTCAACCGAATAGGGACCATGCGCTGCCCCGTCAGCCACCAGGTGAAATACCGGCTGCGCGCTGGTTGGAATCGGAGGTGGGTGTGCGGATGCGACCCCAGACGTAGAAAGACTGTCGTTCATACGATTGGCCATAGCCAAACCAATGCCCATACCAATGCCATCGGACGCACCACCACCGCTATTTTGCGCGCCCGCTTGCATGGATACGCCAGTCTGGTACTGGAGGTATTGATCCAGGTTGCCTGTCATGCCCATGCTCGTTCGTTTATCCAGCGCTTCTGACACCGCTGGTGGCAGGGAAATATTCTCCACCAGGATTCGCGTTAGTTCCAGACCGTATTCACCAAACTCAGGGGCAATACGCCGTGTTAAAAACTCACCCAACTGGTCATAGTTGGCTGCCATGTCCAGTACCGGAATACTGGAACTGCCGATGATCGTGGCAAACCGGGAAGTAATAAGATTTCGTAGCTGTGCACTGATTTCATCCGTAGTAAAGACACCTTCGGTTCCTACAATCTCGCGAATAAATTTCAGTGAATCGGTGATGCGTACACCGTAGGTGCCAAACGCACGGATACGCAGCCCCCCAAATTCACTATCGCGCAGCATCAGCGGATGTTTCGTACCCCATTTCAGGTCGGTGAAGCGTCTGGCATTGCAAAAATAAACTTCCGCTTTAAACGGGCTCTGAAATCCGTGATGCCAGTTCTGTAGAGTGGTTAGTACCGGTAGGTTTTTAGTTTCAAGTTCGTAGGTACCCGGACCGAGAACATCAGCTACCTCGCCTTCATTGACGAACACCGCAAACTGCGCTTCACGCACAATCAGCTTGGCACCGTACTTAATCTCATTGCCGTATCGCTCAAACCGATAAACCATGGTGTTGCTGGAATCGTCCGTCCATTCAATGACATCAACGAACTCGTGGAACAATTTACTGAACAAACCCATATCAGGCTCCTACTGCGGGTGCGCTGGTTGTCCGAGCAGAGGCCGCTTTAAGTGCCTCCTTGAGTTCGGTTTCCATATTACTCAACTGCTGCTCAGCTTCAATACGCCGACGCTTACCCTCATCCGCAATTTGCAGGCTTTCCTCAACAGTTGCTATCAGATTCTCGTTCGCCCGCCTTACCGCATTAACGTCGAACACACCACGTTCGATTTCTTCGCGCACCGTTTTGTTGGCTGACCGTAAATTCTCCGAGTTCTTTTCCAGAAGCTCATTGGTTAAATCGCTGGCAGCCTTGACACTTTTAGCGGCCTCTGCAGAGCGGAATATAGTCACCGCCTGGGCAAGCTGCTGACGCCACAACGGTACCGTATTAACCAGCGTGGAGTTGATCTTGTTCACCAGGCCCTTATCATTTTCCTGAATGAGCCGGATGCTCGGCAGTCCTTGCATTGCTACCTGCCGCGTTAGACGCAAGTCGTGAACGCGGCGTTCCAGATCATCGCGTCCTCCACGCAAGTCTCGTAATTCCTGTGCTTGCAGCACCTCATCAGAGTTGGCGGCTTTGTTTTCGGCTGCGGGTATCATGTTCTGATCAATGTGTACCAGCTTCTGTTCACCAGCGAGAATATAAGCTTCCAGATTATGGAAATAATCCAGGTTTGCGCTATACAGTTTATCCAGTGATTTGATATCTCTGAGCAGTAGAGTTTTATGCTTTTCAAGATCATCGGTAACCGTGTCCACCTGACGACGAACACCTTCGTATTGTTGTATGAACTTGGCAACCGGTGTTACGCCGCCGAATAGCTTACGAAACAAACGCATGAAAAAACCTGGTCGATTGTTCGGATCAAAATCTTCCACTTCAAATCCGCGCAGAACCGATACCATCTGGTTCAATGAACTACCGGCAGAACCCAGATCTTTATTACGCACCCCTTCGAGCATGCTATCGGAAATACTGGTTAATTCTTGCTGAGCTTTACTGCCAAAAAAGATGATCGAGTTGCTGTCTGAAAGATTAATTTCCTGCATCAGCCTGTCGATACGTGAACGCTCAACCGGATCTACTTGATCGTACGGCACGATATCGTGTTTGAGATCTGGCAACAGCTCCGTTCCTGGTAACACATTGGTATCAATGGCCACATCTGTGGTTGTTTCGGACATGGATTGTCTCCTACACGTGATTAAGGTGGAATGCCAAGCGTGGCAGACTTGCATTTTCAATTAGATGTGTCATTCAGGTAACACCTTCTTTTTCCAATTGCATCTGCAGAACCTCAATATTGACATCAAGATCTGACAGATTGTTTTCTTTGAGCTTCAATTGCTGTTCGGCAATGACTGTTTCGATGGTTGTTAGCACTCGCCGGAAGTTGTCCTCCAATGCGTGTGCTTCATCTTTACTGTGGGTGCGCGCATAGCCCTCAGTGACTTGCTGCGCACCATCAAGGTATACCTTAAGGAATTTTCGCGCACGCCTTGCATCGACCGGGTCTTGTTCAATGGTATCGAGAATATCCCTTGCCTCCTTAACGATCCGGCGCAGTCGATCCTTGAACTCGATGTTATGGATCCTACGGCTCGATGATTCAATGCTGGCAATACGCCCTTCGGCCTCATCCAGCAGGTCGATCAATTCTTCAGTAGTGATACCCACTGCTGCTATCTCAGGGTCTTTTCTGGCAGGATCGAAGTCATAATATAAATAGCAACCAAGCAATACCGCCGCTGCATAGAGTACGCTTTCAAACACACCGTATTGACCAGCAATTCCCAACCAGGCAGCCAGGAATATTCCCATGGCGCTCATCACTGCACCTATCATGCGATATCGCACCGTACTGGCACGGCGTCGCAGACGACGCTTGCGCGCGATGTTGTCCAACCGTATACCTTTGCGAATCAGCGTGGCACCAGCCATGATTAAGGCGAAACCACCGGCCCGAGCGAGCGCTTCCACAGGGTCACCGTCTTGCAGCGAAAACAGCGCTGCTGGCAACAACGGTAAGCCAAGCAGATACAATAGAACACCACGCCACAGTACCTTTGGCTGGGTATCAGACTCTATGCGAGTGACGGCAGCCATGCTCAGCCCATAAACGCTTGGCAGGACACCATACCAACGGTTGCCAGTAATAGAAAAAATCCGATAACGCGTTGTAGAGCTTTGGGCATGGCTATTGACTCAACTATGACACTATTGTGGTTAATGTACTGGCGGTTCGTCTCAGGAGATAAACCCGTTCTTCGAGTGTTTCCAGGCCCCTGCTGGCTAAGTTGCCCAGTCGCTCAGGGCCGCTGAAATAATCCAGCTCCTGGACAGTGAAGTCATTGCCGAGAAGGGACCGCACTGTCTTATCAGGCACTGAGAATGGTGGGCCTTGCATTTGACGCTGATCATACGCAATGGCTAACAGCAGGCCCGTGGTACCAGCGGCCATAATCGACCCCAGGTGAGTAGTGTATCTGACACGCAGCGACTCGTTCATGGCAATCAGTGAAGCACGATCATAAAAGGCTGAGTAAGCGCACAGATCGTCGGGCGTCAATTCGAAAAAATCCCCCACCCACAGCTCGATGCCCCGTGCTTGATCCACACCGGTATAGATATCAAAGCCATTACGGCTGCTCTGCGTGACGGGCAAATGATTGTCGTTAAAAAAAGCCTGGACAGCCTTGTCACTCAATTCAACTCCCATGACCTGATAGCCCTGCTGGTGCAACCAGAGCATATCCAGCGATTTGCCACACAATGGCACAAAAACCGAAGCACCCGCACTTACCTTCAGCGCTGGCCAGTGTTGCTGCAGGCGTTTATTGACATTTTCCTGGTGAAATCCGATGTTGTTATTGGACCATTTTTTTTGCCAGTATTCCGCTTGCATGCTCCTCCTTTGTTCACGTGTGCAATGACCCAATCAGGGACTCATCACGGGTGGCTCCCACTCCCGCCAGCCCTTGAGCAGTGGAAAATAGAGCCCCACGCGAATCGGGCGCTCATCCAGACGCCTTATGATATCAGCATAGCGATTCAGCTGATCAGCATACCGCGCCTGCTCACTGTCCAAAAACTCCTGCACCCGCCCACCCGCGTGATCACCTGTCTTGAAGTCCACAATCCAGCGCGTGCCCGCCTCATCCACAAACGTCCGATCTATCACCACTTTCTGAACACCAACAGAGCGCAGGTCCCCTTCATTGTGGCCCTCATGACATAAGACACCCATATCTTGCGGCACCGTCAAAGCCCATTCTGATCGGGCTGAGTCCCGCGCCGCCAGAATCCATCGACCACGTTCATCACTGATCGTATTCTGGATGGCTTGCATGACGGTTTGACAGGCTGAGTCCAACGCCTTGTGGAAGACACCCATATTTCGCAGCTGCCGACGGGCGATATCCGTCAGCCGCTCAATATCCAGTTGTGCCAACTCTGCAGGACGCTCTGCCAGCATCTGCAATTGTTGGTGAACGACTGTGCCAATATCACGTGCATTTCGTCCTGCCCACGCAAATTCAATCTTTTTCTGTGTATTTTCTTGTTTTTTTGACTCGTTTTCCCACCTAAACAACGAAAAAGAGGGGATTTCGCTACTGGATTCCAATCTTTCAAATTGTGGGATTGGCGTGGGTTCTGTGCCGATGTCTAGCACCAATTGTTTATGGGTGTCTTCTGCGCGGTCTCGGCCTGAGAGAGCGTCTGGGGTGTTGTCCAGGCGGTTGGATTGTTCGCTTGGTTTATGGGTGTCTGGTACTGAGCCTGGTACTGCGTCCGATTTATGGGTGTCTTGTAGTGCATCTGATATGGCGAGGAAGGCGGGTTCGACCAATGGCCATAGGGGCTTGAGCAAGGATGCGTTGATGGGTGTCTTAAAGTGCCCTTGCGCGGTGTGTCGTCGAGCTAGGATAGTACTTGAATGGGGGACTGCCTGGGAACACCTAGTGTAGAAGACTTTTATTCATTATCACTATTAAAATTAGGGCCTTGCCCCGGGCAACTACTTTCTGATTGTGGAATCGGATGGACTGAATCAGATTGCAGAACTCTCCGAACTCAATAACTTGGCAACGATTCCGATTGCGTTAACGCTTCCCTTGTTGGCCAATTTGACGGTCACGGATATTGAAGCTCC